>CAIUHT010001354.1 GCA_903898975.1 uncultured Planctomycetaceae bacterium | reverse complement strand
CGGCCCGACAAGTCCAGCCGCTCGGCCAAGATGGGAGCCTCACCGCAAATGGGGACACCCAAAAAAGGGGTCATTCTACTTTTTCGTAAAAGGGGACAGGGCAAAAACCAGAATGACCCCTTTTTCGCCGTGGCAGGAGTGGCGCGGGGACTTGACCGGGCGGGTAGGCGTGTCAGAATGCGATGGCGGGCTGGTGCCCGGTGGCAGTCAACGCAGGCCCCGCTGGGGGCAGTTCAAGCGAACGGGATGGCGACGATGGCGGAGCGGTTGTTGCAGGGACAGACGGCACTGGTGACCGGCGCGGGACGCGGTTTGGGGCGGGCGTTCGCCGAGCGGCTTGCCGCCCTGGGCTGCCGGGTCGCCGTGCATGGTCTGCGGGAACAGGGCCCCGCCGAGTACGGCGAAGGGACCACCCTCACGCAGACCGCCGCCGACATTGCCCACGCTCACCAGACCCAGACCCTCCGCGTGCTGGGAGATCTCACCCGCGAGGACGAGGCGGCCCGGGTCGTCGCCGAAGTCGAACAGGGGCTGGGTCCCGTCAGCATCCTGGTGCACAATGCGGGGGGCGACATCGCCGCGGCTGGGGGTAAGCCCAACCCGAATGACGCCGTGTTCATCAAGCCCGAGGATGTCCGGGCGGTGCTCGACCGCAACCTCCTCTCGACCATCTGGATCTGCCGGGCCGCCTCCCGCGGCATGATGGAGCGGAAACAGGGTCGCATCCTGACCATCAGCTCGATCTCGGCGTTCAAAGGCTCGGCTAGCGGGGCAATTTACTCGACCGCGAAGGCCGCGGTGGTCGAATACACCCGCTGCCTGGCCATGCAACTTCGGGAACACAACGTCAATGTGAACACCCTCGCTCCGGGAGACACCCGGACCGGTCGATTTCTCGGGACCCGGACGGTGGACCCCGACCGGCTCGCCACCGAGGGAACCCTCGACCGCATCGCCCAGGTCGACGAAGTCGCACGCGTGGTCGAATTCTTCGCGGGGCCCCTCGGCGCCTTCGTGACCGGACAGGCCCTGCGCGTGGATGGCGGCAGCCAGTGCTGGCCGTCTTAGCCTCACGGTGGACCCCCCTTGTGCGGCAAATTGGCCCGTGGGAATGGTCCGCTGGGCAAGCCGGGGGGGCGGGCGGGGGTGCCGGTCGCCTTCCGCCTCGTGGCGCAGACCACCCCGCCGCCACCGGGTTATACTGGTAAGAAATCGATACAGAGTGGCGGCATGACTGATGGCCGCTGGGTCAACCCGCCCGCGGGCCAGTCAGACCGGCACGCGATCGAGACTGGACCAGACCCCTCTTTCCCAGGTGACGGGCTCGTGGAGACGGTGAGATGCATTGCGGCAGATTTCAGGCGCGGTCGGTCACCCGGCGGGAGATGTTGTGGCGAACTGCGAACGGGCTGGGCGGGGTCGCCCTCGCCGCCCTGCTGAGTGACCCGCGGTTCGACGGCCTGCACGCCGCGGAAGCGGGTCGACCGCTGGCCCCCCGCCAGCCCATGCAGCCCGCCCGGGCCAAGAATGTCATCTTTCTGTTCATGGATGGGGGGCCGAGCCAGGTTGACACGTTCGACCCCAAGCCCCGGCTGGAGCGCGAGCACGGCCAGAAGATCCAGATGAAGGTCCCCCCCACGCAGTTCGACGATGTGGGGAATGTGCTGAAGTCGCCGTGGAAGTTCCAGAACTACGGCGAAAGCGGTCTCCCCGTGAGCGACCTGTTCCCGTTGATCGGGCAACACGCCGACAAACTGGCGGTGCTGCGGTCGATGACCTCCGAGTTCTCCGAGCACACCAACGCCAACTACTTCTGGCACTCGGGACTCGGCGTGCAGGGCCGCCCCAGCGTCGGGGCGTGGGTCACCTACGGGCTGGGGAGCGAGTGCCAGAACCTGCCGGGCTTCATCGTGCTGAACAGTGGCATGATTCCCCCCGGGGGTCTCGACTGCTTCTCCAACGGGTTTCTCCCGGCCAGCTACCAGGGGTCGCTGTTCGCCGGGGGCGATACGCCGGTCGCCGACATCCGCCGGCTGGAACCGACTGCCGAGAACCAGGCGCAGAAACTGGCGTTGCTCCGTCGGCTTGACCAGCAGGTCTCCCGCCGGTTGGGGTCACCCGATGCGCTCGAGTCGGCGATTGGGAACTACGAGTTGGCCGCGCGGATGCAGACCGCCGTTCCGGAACTGGCCGACCTGTCGGGCGAGTCGAAGGCGACGCAGGCCCTGTATGGAATTGGCGAACCGGCGACCGATGTGTTTGGCCGGCAATGCCTGGTGGCCCGCCGGCTGGTCGAACGGGGCGTGCGGTTCATCGAGTTGCTGCCCCAGAACCTGGGCTTCGACCGCTGGGATCAGCACTCAAACCTGCTCGAAGGGCATACCAAGAACGCCCTGGCGGTCGATCGCCCGATCGCGGGGCTGCTGACCGATCTCAAGACACGTGGGCTGCTCGATCAGACACTCATCGTGTGGGGTGGAGAATTCGGACGGACGCCCATGGCCCAGGCGGGAAATGGCCGTGACCACAACCCGTTTGGCTTCTCCATGTGGCTGGCGGGGGGAGGCGTCCAGGGAGGACAGGCGTACGGGGCGACCGATGAATACGGGTACTACGCTGTCGAAAACAAACTGCAGATTCACGACCTGCACGCCACCCTCCTCCACCTTCTCGGAATCGACCATACCAAGCTGACGTACCGCTTCGGGGGACGCGACATCCGCCTGACTGATGTCTACGGCGAGGTGATTGAAGAAATCCTCGCGTGACCACCCCCATCGCTCAGTCCGTCCCTCAGACGGATGCGCCAACAGACGAACGCCACATTAGACGAGCGCCACCGTCGACCAGCGCCAGGTAGGACCAGTCGTACAGTCTCTGAACGCGACTTCTGTCACACAGTGCGGCAATGCACCACTCATCCTGTGCGGCGAGGCACCGGCGAGACAAAGTGCCCCGCAGGAGTGGGCTGTCCAGGAGTCTGCCGATCCGGTTGTCCGGCGTCGGCGCGGCCGCTCCGCCAGGACGAGAGCCACCTGCCCGGGTGACCTGCCGAAGCGGGCGGCATTGCGCCGAAGAACAGCGCATGGCCTGGTGGCGTCGCACCGATGGTCAAGGGGCGGATGTCACGACGCGGCGGTGACAGCCCTCTCGCCTTCCTGCCCCCTGGCCTTTCCATCGTCGGTCAGCGCGACACTTCCTGCCCGAATGGGAGCCGCATTTGCGGGTCGCGGATCTGTTCGAAGTCTTTGAACAGCAGGCTGGGCTGAATGTCGCTGTTG
>CAIUHT010001353.1 GCA_903898975.1 uncultured Planctomycetaceae bacterium | reverse complement strand
TCGAGGTGGTTTGTGGTGGCGGCATCCCAGGGAATGAAGCCAGCGGGGCTGTTCACCCCCCCGGCGACCTTGACCTTGCCGGCACGGATGACTCCCTGCCCGGTGACCGAGGCTCCGCTGCCATTGAGTCCAGTGACCACCGCGCCGTTCTGATCAACCCCGCCCCCCAGCGAATTGGTGATCACAATCCCATTGACCGAGAGCATTCCCTGGCCGGTGGAGCCGATGCCTGGTGTGACCGAAGAATTGAGAGCGATGACACCCGCCTTGGCCTTGGTTTCTTCGTGCCCCGCAACGGCGCGGGCCTTGAGCTGGTTGGTGCCCCCCGCCCCAAGGGCCTGCATCAGGCGGGTCTCGCTGGGGTTCGAGACGATGGCCTCGGCGAAATTCGTGTCACCCGCATAGGGACCGGAGGAGGGGGGGATGCGGATGCTGACCGTGGCCCCATCAAGGTTGTTGTACCCGGTGACGAAGCGTTCCCCCGCGGAATTCGCCTCGCCGACCGATTCATTCTGGATGAGGGCTTGAGCCGCGGCGAGGGCGGCGGCATCGGCGGCGTTGTAGGCCTGCCGATACCGGCCCAGCATGAGACCCGTGTCGAGGGCGATCCCCATCATCCCAACGATCGACAACAGGCCGACGGCGGTGATGACGAGCACTGTTCCCGAGCGATTGTCGGAGGCGGCGCGGGGACGAACTTCGAGTCTGTGCATGGTGGTGGAAGCCGGGAGAAGACCCGTCCTGGCGGGCGTTGCGAGAGACTGTCAGTGAGAGATGGGCATGACGGAGGTGGCCGACATGCGGATGGGAGCCTGGCCAAAACCCATGCGAAACATGGGCAGGTACGCCACCGAGATTGTGACCCGAACCCGCTGTTCGATCTCGTTGCCGCCATCAATCCATTCGAGCTTGTAGGTGAAATCCTCGGAGTGCATGCCGGCGAGACTGCCCCGGATGAGTCGAGCGAAGTCACTGTCGTCGGAGAGGCTGCCCTGCATGGTGGCGGGACCCCAGGTGGCGAGTTCAGGCTCTGAGTACTCGCCCCGCACGATGGCGAGTCGGGCACCTTGCCGGGCGAGGTGCGAGAGCAGGTTGTGCCGCATGGTGAGCGACGAGGCGTCGAAGATGCCCACGAACAGGCTGACCCAGACGGTCAGGATGACCGCCGTCTCGGTCGCCACGGCACCAGTGCGGAGACCTGCCCGAGTCGGCAGTCGGCGGCCCGAGAGGCCGGCCCGCAGGCGGCGGGATTGGGAGGCCACGGGGGCCGGGGGGCGGGTCGTCAGCATGGGCGGCGAAGAGTTGTGCGAAGTGAAACGAAAAGTGGGGCGGAGCTCAACCGTGGGTGAAGTGTGCCGACAGAGACTGCTGTCGCCGCCTAACGCAGCATGGGGAGTGTGGCCGAACGTCGCACCGACATCTCGGAGGGGACGAACAGCCAGGCGACCACGGTTCGGAACGGGTAGTTCACCTCGACCGAGCAGCGGCGGTCGGAGCCCGAGGTGGGGAGGGTGGCGTTGATCTGCAACCGGCTGACATCGAAGCCCCCGCTGCTGGAGAGTTCATCGCGGACTGCCTGTTCCACCTTGGCGAGCCACTGGGACGAGGAGAGGGTGTCGCAGGGATGCATGCAGCCAAAGGCGACCCCCGCGCGAGCGGCGTTGTTGATGGCGACGGCGGTGTGTCCGAACCGGCAGAAGTCGGCGGCACCCGCCAGCACCAGCACGAGGACGGGCATGATGAAGCTGAACTCGACCGCCGCCGCCCCACGCCGGGCGTGCGACCCGGGGGCGGGCGATGCCGGGGTCGAGGGACCGCGGCTGACGGAGGGTTGGGTGAATCGGCGGATGTGCATGCTGGGGAATTCGGAGTGGGGGACCGGCTTAACGCTGCATCTGGGACATCATCCGATAGACCTGGATCATCGCTGGACCGAGGATGATCAGCATGATCACGGGGAAAATCAGGAGGAGGGTCGGGAAGAGCACCTTGGTCGAGGCCTTCTGGGCCTGGGTCTCGGCGGCCTGCTGGCGTTTCAGTCGCAGGGTTTCGGAGAACTTGTCGAGGGTGCGGGTCATGCTGGAGCCGTATTTCTCGGCGGTCATCACCACGGCGGCGAGATTCTGGAGTTCAGGCAGATCACTGCGGTTGCCGAACTTGCCGAGGGCATCGGCCAGCTTGTGTCCGAGCTGGACCTCGCGTTCGACGATTCGCAGTTCGGTGGCGAGGAGCGGGTGGGCGGTTTTGAGTTCATCGACCACGCGGACCAGGGCGGCGATGAGACTGAGACCGCCACTCATGCAGATGACGATGAGATCGCAGGCATCGGGAAGTCCGCGGCGGAGAGCGGTCTGCCGCTGGGCGCGCTTGCGATCGAGCCAGAAGCTGGGACCGATCAGGCCCGAGACACCGAGGAACGAACCCCCGAGCAGGGCGTAACCCATGGGGAAGACACCGAGCGACGCGAGCACAACTCCGAAGAACATGGGGCCGGCGGTCATCAGCAGCTTGACGCCGAGGAACACCGACATGGCGGAAGGGGTGTAGAAGCCCGCCTGGATGAGGCGGGAAGCGAGCCGGGAGCGTTCGCGCTCGTCTTCGGGGACAAGCGTCTGGCCCATCTTGGGGAGTGTCTTGCGAACGATTTTCTTGACGCTCGCGACAAGTTCCCGCTGAGATTCGGTCGGTGCCTTGCCAGCGAGTTCGGCGAGTCGCTCGTTGGCCCGCTGATCGCGACCACGGAGCACCATGTACAGCAGGCCGGTGGTTCCACCTGCGACCTGCATGGCACCGAGGATGAGAGGCAGCATGGCAAACGCTCCGCTGGGGAGAAGGGCCCGAGGGACTGGGCCGCAAGAGAGAAGTCGAGAGAGAGGGGAACTGGCGAGAAGCCCCGGGGCGTCAGGTGCCGGAATCGGCGTGAGACAGTCCGCTCCTCACAGGGGAGCAGCAGATTGGCTGCGATGGAACCGCCAGACACTGCCGCAAACTGCCAGAAACTGACCGAGAACTGGTTCTCTGAGGCAACGCTAAGGGGCGGCAGCGGTGGCCTGGTGACGCGACGACAGGGCGGACGCCAGCGCCGGGCGGAGGCCCGGGCCGCGGAACGTCCGGAAAAAACGCGAACGCCTCCGGAGGAAGTCCCCCCGAAGGCGTTGGTTGAGCGACAGCGGACTGCGGGAGCAGTCTTAGAACTCGAAATTGACGATCTTGCGGATCCAGAGCCAGCCCAGGCCCTGCAGGCCGACCATCGAGAACAGCAGCCAGGGAGCCTCCAGCAGGCTGTTGATGTAACCGCGATTCATCACGAGCATCACCACCAGCAGGAAGGGGGCCAGTGCCATCAGCACCATGGCCTGCATCCGACCTTCGGCGGTCAGTGCCTCCACCATGCCCTGGATGCGGAAGCGTTCGCGAACGACCTGGGCGAGGCTCCGCAGAATCTCGGCGAGATTGCCCCCCACCTGCCGCTGGACGAGCACTGCCACGACGAAAATCTGCAGTTCGATCATGCCAGTCCGACGGGCCAGCTGTCGCATGGAGATCTCAGGATCGAGCCCCAGGTTCTGCTGCTCTGAACACAGCAGGAATTCCTCGGCGATGGGGGCGGGAAAGTCGGCGGCGACCGCCTGCATGGCCTGGGCCATCGACTGACCGGCCTGCAGCGTGGACGACATGAGTTCAAACGCATCGGCCAGCTGGAGCCGCATGGCGGCCTGACGCTTGATTCGGGTCCGTTTCACCCACAACCAGGGGAGCCAGGCCCCGACCGCACTGGCGACAAGGCCGATCCCGAAGTGGCCGCGAATCAGCAGGGTGAACAGCCCACAGCCACAACCCGACACCAGGCAATAGCTCCCCAGTTGCCTGGGAGTGATGAGCAGGCCCGCCTGTTCGAGGGCTTCCTGGACCCGTTCGCGGAACGTGAGTCGTTCGTCTCCCTCGGAGACCAGGGCACTGAGTTCGTTCTGATTGAGGTTTTTCAGCAGGGACTGCCGGGCCCGGACGCGAGTCCGGTTGTGGAGTTCCTCTTCGAGGCGGGATTTGAGCTTGGAGCGGTCCCGGAGGAAGAGGTCCATGGCCAGCGACCAGGCACCCACGATCGCGAAGGTGACCGCGAGGAAGGTGATCAGCGGGAGGAGGGAGGTGGGCATGGCGACGACGAAAGTGCGACAGGGTGACCGAAGTGTGGTGAGGGCCGAGCGTGAGCGGTGGCCCAAGCAGAGGAGGTGGAGGGAGCGGTGCGACCCGCCATGGGGAGGGGCTGGGGTAAAAAAACGAACCCAGGCGATCCGGTGTCGCGGTCCGGAGTCGCCTGGGTTCGCCCAATTGCCGACGCACACCGTCGGACTTCCGCCTCATCAGGGCCCACCGGTCGGTTCAAATCGCCCGGCGGAAGTAGGGGATTTGACGAC
>CAIUHT010001352.1 GCA_903898975.1 uncultured Planctomycetaceae bacterium | reverse complement strand
GGGGGATTCAAACCCGGAATCACCTTCGGTCAGACCGACGAGGTGGGGCATCGGGCGGCTGTTGATATTATCACCCCGAACGATTTTCAGGCCACGATCCTGCACCTGTTGGGGCTGGAACATGAGCGGTTGGTGTACCACAGCAGTGGTCGTCAGCAACGTCTGACGGACGGTCGCCCCGCCCGGGTGGTTGAACAGATCCTGGCCTGACGCAAGTGCTCGGGAAGTCCAGGACGACCCAGGGCGACGAAGCCCGTGGGCCTTGTTTCGTCGGTCCTGCGCCTGGGCCACATCACGGAGTGAGGCCAGCCGCAGGAGTCGAGTCAGCTACCGGATGTGGGTGCCGATTTCGCCAGGTTGCGTTTTCCTCGCATCAGTTCTGCAATGGCGCGACGGTCAGTCTCGGAGGGCAGGCCGCGAACGTTGTTGTAGCCGAACAGCTCCGCGACCGATGCGGACCGAAATCGATCGTCGACAATCTCGAGATGATCCACGGTGACCAGGGCGGGATGCTCAACGCCGCAAGCCCTGCTCAGCGCCAGCAGTTCCTTGCGGAGGGTGACAAGATAGTTGGCCGCGCGAACTGACTTGAGAGTGGGGTCGAGACCTGCGGTCAGCCAGGAATTCTGGGTGGCGATCCCGGTAGGGCAGTGGTTGGTGTGACACCGTTGCGCCTGAATGCAGCCGATCGATAACATCGCCTCGCGGGCCAGGGCGACCATGTCACAGCCCAGCGCAAAGGCAAACAGTGCGGCCTCGGGCAGCCCCAGCTTACCCGAGCCGATGAAGACGATGCGATCGGTCAGATTCCGCTCGGCGAAGATCCTGTAGACGCGGGAGAAGCCCACTTTGAAGGGGAGTGACACGTGGTCCCCGAAGACCAGTGGACCCGCCCCAGTTCCTCCCTCGCCTCCGTCAATGGTGATGAAGTCCACCCCGCGGTCTCCGGTGGCCATCGCCTGCGCCAGGGTTTCCCAGAACTGCGACTCTCCCACGGCAGACTTGATGCCAATCGGGAGCCCAGTGCAGTCCGCCAGCCGCTCCACAAAGTCGAGCAGGCTGTCTGCGTCATGGAACGCCGAGTGGCCCGCCGGGCTGACACAATCGCGATCTCGGGGAATTCCCCGAATCTCTGCGATCTCGGCACTGATTTTCGAGCGGGGCAGAATGCCTCCCGCCCCAGGTTTGGCTCCCTGGCTGAGCTTGATCTCGATCGCCCGGACCTGCGGGTTCCGCGACAGCGTTTCCTGAAGCTTGGACAGGCTGAAGTTGCCTTGCAGATCACGGCAACCGAAGTAACCCGTGCCGATCTGCCAAATCAGTTCGCCTCCTTTTTGGTGGTAAGGCGAGATTCCTCCCTCACCAGTGCTCTGCAGGCAGCCAGCCCGCTCGCAACCGCGGTTCAAGGCCTCGATCGCGGGTCCACTGAGCGAGCCGTAGCTCATCCCGGACACATTCACGATCGAGTTTGGTCGGAACGCGAGGCGACGCCCCCGGGCGCCCCCCAGGATTTTTGCGGCAGGACAGCTGTGCAGCGGGTCGTAGTCGGGATCGCCCGCGTGTGGTGACGAGAGCGGAAAGGTGCTGTGCTTGATGATCAGGTAGTTGGGCGTTTCCTCCATGTCGTTGTCGGAACCAAACCCGAAGTAGTTGTTTTCCAGCTTGGAGGAGGCGTAGATCCAGGACCGCTGATCCCGGCTGAAGGGGAGTTCCTCATTGTTTGAGGTGACGATGTATTGTCTGAGCTCAGGACCAATTGCTTCCAGCAGATAGCGAAAATGGCCGATGATCGGAAAATTGTGGAGGATGGCGTGACGTTTCTGGGTGACGTCGTGGATGGCCACGGCGATCAACAGCACCAGAAGCAACAGTCCGAGGAAAGGCAGGAGCGTCATCATCGAGTTCCAGTCGAAGGCTGACAGGTGATTCGGGTTCGCACCCTTGGATCGCGAAGCCGTTACGCAATCCTCAATGAACCACCACGAATATCGGGGATGGACCGTCGCGCGGCAAGCTGTCAGTTTGTGGGCGAACAGAAACGTCGCGAGATCGAGTCGCGGAGAGGCTCGCGGTAAGGCTCAAGGAATGGCCTTATGCGGCAGTGAAGCGGGAGCGCTCAAGAAGAATGCGGTCGGGGGGGAGGGGGGCGACATCGTCCCGTCATCAGTCAGCCGGTCCATCGAGGGAACGCTGCGCCAGCCACGAGGTCGGCAAACGACAAACGAAAAGATGTGCGGCACGATACCGGGAAAAGGGGAGAAGTGAGGCTCTAGTTGAGTTGGAGAGGACGCTGGCAACTTAGGTTCACCCAGCCAAGAAAGGGCCGCTTGCCCCGCATTTTCGGCATCCGTCGCGAGCGGCCAAGACAATCGACTCAGGCAATGAAGGACCGCAGGCCAAAATGGGTTGTCCCGCTCCGACCAACCGCCAAAACTGTGCCTGATCGGTGGTATCCGCCCCGGCGCTGTTCCTGTTTTGGGATCGGGTCATTTGTGCAGTGTGGAGGGGGATTTGTCATGCCGCTGTGTGGCGATGCCGATTCGCTTGGTATCCATGCGGCGATGTTGATACAACACAGGGGTCGGAGCAGGCTTTCTGCGCCGGTTCTCGGAAGGCTTGACAGGATTCACTCCCTCTCGGACTCAGCCCATGTTTTCGCTCCGCGGCGCTTCGAATTCCAGGCGTGAGTTCTGCGATGGCATTTCCCGCAGGGATGTGCTGCGAATTGGGACTCTGGCGGGCCTGGCGTCGGTGGGAGGCATGACACTCCCGCAGCTGTTGGCGGCCGAATCTCGGGCCGGAGTCCGCACACCCAAGTCGGTCATCATGATCTACCTGGTCGGGGGGCCTCCCCATCAGGACATGTTTGACCTGAAGCCTCTTGCACCCAAGGAAATCGCGGGACCATGGCGTCCGATCGCGACCCGCGTTCCCGGGTTCGACATCTGCGAAGCGTTACCCCAGTTGGCGGGGCTGACCGATAAGCTGACCGTGATCC
The DNA here is from genome assembly GCA_903898975.1 of uncultured Planctomycetaceae bacterium. Lineage (GTDB taxonomy): Bacteria > Planctomycetota > Planctomycetia > Planctomycetales > Planctomycetaceae > UBA10511. Next base: position 1,663 of record CAIUHT010001352.1, on the reverse strand, counting down.
GGTCGCTGGTGGGTAATCAGCACGACCACGATGCCATTCAGGTGTTCAACGGGCACGATCCCAAGAAACCCAAGCCCTCGGGGGGATGGCCTCAGTTTGGGACTATGGTCTCCCGTTTGCAGGGACCAGCTCAGCCCGAGTCTCCCCCGTACGTCAGCCTGTGTTACACCTGTACCCATGGCCCTTATAATGAGCCCGGTCCAGGATTCCTCGGAGCGGCTCACTCCCCCTTCCGCCCGCTGGGAGACACCCGCAGCGACATGGTTTTGAACGGTGTCACCCTCGAACGGCTGTTCGATCGCCGGGCCCTGCTCAAGGGGTTCGACGTGCTCCGCCGCGAAGTTGACCAGACTTCGATGATGGCCGGACTCGATGCCTTCACCGAGCAGGCGATGGGCTTGCTGACCTCCTCGCGGTTGGCCGATGCCCTGGATCTCTCAAAAGAGGATCCTCGGGTGGTCGCGCGGTATGGCACCGGTGACCCGAAGATCATGATGGATGGGAATGGTGCCCCTCGGGTGCCCCAGAGCCTGCTGCTGGCCCGACGCCTGATCGAGGCGGGTGTCCGCGTTGTCACCCTCAACTACAGCAAGTGGGACTGGCACGGTGGGACCAACGCCGAAGGCCGGGCTAACAACTCGATCTTTCTCCGAGAGGAGGAGGACTTTCCGGTTTTCGACCGCTGCGTGAGTGCCCTGGTGGAAGATCTTCACGAGCGCGGTCTGGCCGACGATTGCGCTGTGGTCGTCTGGGGGGAGTTTGGACGGACTCCAAAAATCAGCCCGATTGTTGGTCGGGATCACTGGCCCCAGGTGAACTGCGCCCTCCTGGCGGGTGGTCAGATGCGACATGGGCAGGTGATCGGTGCTACCGATCGCATCGCGGGCGAAGCCGTGAGCCGACCCGTCACTTTTGGCGATGTTTACTCCACCCTGTATCGTCACCTGGGTATCGATACCACACAGATGACCGTCAGCGATTTGCAGGGACGGCCGCAATACTTGGTTGAGGACGGATCACGTCCGATTCAGGAACTGATCGGCTGAAAACTGACCGACCGAACCGTCGCGGTTTGAGACTCGTAACAGGGCTTGGAGCAAGGTGCGCTCGCGGAGTCCTGTCCGGGATTCACCCTTGCACGGAGCTTGTATGCCGAATTCCTCAACAGATGCCCGTTATCGCATCGGTTTTCATTGATTCTTTGCAGGCACCCGGTTGATTTCTGATGTTGGGCGACAGCCGAGTCTCCTCCGTGCAGGGGGGGCGATAGCCGCGGGCCATGCGATTGACCGTCTTCGTGTGGCGAGCCCGGTCGAGCTCGATTGAGACACGACAACCGGACCGGACTCTGGCCCCCGCAGGTCGCAGGCTGGGAGACAAGGACGGGTTTTGGCGATTGCCTTCGGCACTTCTCTGGGCTGGCAGTGAGGTTCCCTGCGCGAAGTTCCAGTTGCCGTCCGCGGGGCTGGCGAATAGCCTACCTTCCAGCGGAGTGATGGGTGTGGCCTGTGGCCAGTCCCGTCCACATCCGAGTCTCGCTGCAAATTGTCTGGGGTGAACATGGATTGCCAGCTGGTGGGTGACGGAATGATCTGGGGAATCGTTGTAGCGCCCATGGCCGTCATCTGGTCTGGTTGGCTGATCGCGCTGGCACTTCTGCTGC
>CAIUHT010001351.1 GCA_903898975.1 uncultured Planctomycetaceae bacterium | reverse complement strand
GGCCTCCAGGGCTTCACCATCTACCTCGATCTCAACAACAACGCCATTCTCGACACCGGCGAACCGTCCACCGTCAGCGATGTGAACGGTGAATGGGCCTTCTCCGGCCTCGCCCCCGGCAATTACGTCGTTCGCGAGCTCAACGAGACCGGCTGGGTCCAGACCACCGTTGTCCCCGCCCTGGTGACCCTCACCGCCAACAGTGGCGAAACTCTTGAGATCGGCAACTTCCGCCTCATCTCCCTCAGTGGCCTCAAATTCAATGACGCCAACGGAAGTGGCACCCTCGACACCAATGAGACTGGCCTCGCCGGTTGGACCATCTTCCTCGACACCAACAGCAACAACCTGCTCGACCTGGGCGAACGCTCCACCGTCACTGGCAACAACGGCACCTGGCGGTTCGATGACGTCGGCCCCGGCAACTACAACGTCCGCGAAGTCAACCAGAACAACTGGATTCGCATGACCAACAATCCCGCCACCATCGCCGCCATCTCTGGCTCCGACACCACCGGGATCCTCTTCGGCAACACCCACATCTCCCTCTTCCTTGATCCCAAGCTGATGCAGATCAGCTCCAACATGGCCAAGTACAACAGTGGCGTCCTTGGCCAGAAGGCCCAGCTCATCGCCAACTGGTACGACCTCTACCTCAAGCGGGCCCCCGATCGCGCTGGCATGACCCGCTACATGAAGCTCTACCTCGCTGGCTTCAACGACCAGCAGGTCGAACAACGCTTCCGCATCGACTTCGGGGTCTAGGTCGGCCCCCGGCACTCCCCCCCGGGCTTGTCCCCGTGCCGCAATGCAATTGGCCCGGCTGAGAACTCGCGTTCTCAGCCGGGCCAATTTTCTGCACTCGCACCGTCAGGCCGTCCCCCGGCCCGCCAGTCCTAGAACGCCCACTGGGCCCCCACGTTGATCCCCTGGACCCACATCCCGGTGTCCCGCCACTCGAAGGCCGGCCGCGCCGGTCCCACCAGCGACCCCGGCCCCGTCGGCCCTGGAATCTGCGACAGGTTCAGCACCGGGTCAATCTGGTCTCCCGGCCGAACCACGCTGTTGAAGTACATGAACGAGTACCCCACAAACAGCCGCAGGTTCTGCGTCACCTGCCGCCCCGCGTTCAGGTTCAATTGCGGAACCACGCCGAAGACATTTCGGCTGTAGCTGCCAATGTTCGTGGGCTGGGCCAGGAACCCACCCGGGAACGGCCCCGCTGGCGGAGGCGGACTCGTGTAGACCGTCGACCCGTTGATGTTCACCGTCTGGTGCATCACCCCCAGGGCCACCTGCGCGGTCCCGTTCACAAACCATTTCCCCTCGAACCACTCCCCGCGAACTCCCAACTGCGGACCGTAGAAGTCGTTCGTCGTCCGGAACTCGTCGCTCAACACCCCCTGGTAGGTGGTCACTCCCCCACCGGGAATCGGCAGGCTGAATGGCAGGTTTTCCACCATCCCGATGCTCTCGTTCAGCCGGAACCAGCCAAAGCCCGAAACCATCCCATAGGTGTAGCCCGTCGGCACCGAGCACGGGTCGCAGCACCCTCCCTCCCAGCAGGGGAAGCACAGCAGGCTCGCCGACGCCCCCTGCATCGAACTCGATGAGTTCACGGTCACATCGCCCGGCACCAGCTCTCGATCTTCCATCCCCGTCACCGCATTGAAAAACGGGCGGGAAATCAGCGGGGCATTCGGGTCATTTGACGCCGTGGCCGTATAGCTCTGGCCCCCGCCCCCCAGGAAGAAATAGCTCGCTTCCAACCCCAGGGTGTGGTCCTGGTTCAACCACGTCCCCGCCGTAAACCGCCCGCCGTGCCGCAGACTGTCCAGGCTCCCGCCAAACAGGGTCTGCGTCCCTGGCTGTCCCAACACCCCCGACATCGGGTCACTCGCCGGTCCACTGGTCACCAGCGGGGGTGTCTCCCCTGGCTGCAGCCACCACATCAGGTACTCGGCACTGAACCAGGCATTCTGCTCCTGGGGAACCAGGGCCCGATCGAAGACCGTCTCCCCCTCATCCACCGTCCAGGCACTGGCGGTCACACCGTCACACTCAGCCGCTGCCGGTACCCCGGTCACGCAGCCCGGCTCACCCCCCCGCGCCAACCCTCCCGCGACACCGACCGTCAGCAGGCCCATCGCCGCCATCCACCGCCAACTCTTGATCCAACTGCGAGGCATGTTTGGAATCCTTTCCTGTGGGGCTGAGCCTCCCCGCCCCCTCCTCTCTGAGGGGGCTCCCTGCGGATGCTCGTTGTTTGACGGCCCACAGGAGGATTCGGCAAATCATGTCTCACCGTTCCAGCCGGAACCCCGCAAACACCCGCTTTAGCCCCCCCCACCACCATCGCCGGTTTGCGTCTTTTCCCAAACTGCCTGACCGGACCCTCCCAGATGGCAAACCTGACCACTCAGGCAATCTGAATCGTCCCCAACTCATCGAGAAAGTCGGGTTTGCGGGCCCCCCGCGACCCCGACCAGCCGTTCAGCAACCGGTCACCGTGCCCCCCGTTTGGCCGCCTGTTGCTCCAGCAGGCACATCACCAAGGCCTGTTCCATCTCGCCCGGCTTGAACCCAAACGGCCCCCGTCCACTCTTGTAAACCACTTTTCCCGACTCATCGAGCACATACAGCCGGGCCGGCATCCCGCTGTACGCATTCCCCGTCCGGTCGTCGATCTCATCCACCAGCAGGGGCATCGAACACTTCAACAGCCCCTGGCATTGCTGCGCGACCGCAACCCGGTCGCCGTAGGTCTTGGGCTGAGCCACCGCGACCCCGGCCCGATTGTTCGACTCCATCTTCCAGCCATCCGTCGGGTGAGCCTCCCGCACATAAATGGACACAAAAGTCGCCTCGGTCCCGAACCGCCGGTACACCGCCTCCACCCCGG
>CAIUHT010001350.1 GCA_903898975.1 uncultured Planctomycetaceae bacterium | reverse complement strand
CTTCGGGGCGACGCTGTTCGGGGTGTTTGGCGCGATTCACTTCTGGTTCCCGAAGATGTTCGGGCGGATGATGAGCGAGCGGTTGGGCAAGCTGCACTTCGTGCTGACCTTTATCGGGTTCAACGGGACCTTCTTCCCGATGCACCTGCTGGGGATCGCCGGGTTTCCCCGCCGACTGGCCGACCCGTATCAGTACCCGGTGTTCGAGCACCTCAAGCCGCTGAACCAGGTCATGACCTGCTTCGCGATCCTGATGGGCTTCGCCCAGTTCATCCTGCTGTTCAACTTCTTCTACAGCATGTTCCGCGGCGAGAAGTGCGGCCGGAACCCGTGGAACGCGAACGGCCTGGAATGGACCGCTCCGTCGCCCCCCGGACACGGCAACTTCGAGCAGGTGCCCGTGGTGTACCGTGGCCCGTACGAGTACTCTTCGCCGCTGGTCGAGGAAGACTACCTGCTGCAGACGACCTATGTGGCCCACGAGAACCGAATGGTGGATGCGGACGCCCCGACTCACCACGCCTGACCCATGACGACGAACGACCTGTCTGAAAGCCGGTGGCCGCACCGGGTGGCCATCCTGGCCGCCCTGGCGGCCCTGCTGCCTGTCACGCTGGGGGCCTTGACCACCACGCAGGGAGCGGGCATGGCGTTTCCAGACTGGCCGACGTCCGATGGTCACGGCATGCTCGAGTACCCCTGGCTGTCGTCGGTGGGGGACAAGTTCCTCGAGCACGGTCATCGGCTGGCGGGTGTGTTGATTGGAGCCACCGCCCTGCTGCTCGCCCTCGTTTTGTGGGGCCTTGAATCTCGAGCCTGGGTTCGCAAGCTGGGCTGGGGCTTGCTGACCGCAGTGGTCCTGCAGGGAGTGTTGGGCGGAATTCGTGTCCGCTACAACTCAACCTGGCTCGCCTTTGTGCATGGCTCGACCGCTCCGCTGGTTTACTGCCTGACCTGGCTGATTGCCTGCGTGACCAGCCGGGGCTGGCTGACTGCCCGTGTCCCGGTTGCCGAGCAGGCTCCCGGTCGCGGCCTGAAATGGCTGGCGATTGGCACCTGGCTGCTGGTCTATTCCCAGTACGTGCTGGGTGGGCTGGTGCGGCATCATGGGCTGGCCGTGCGTGAGCACCTGATCTTCGCTGTCCTCGCCGCACTCGGCTGCATCCTGCTGGCGGTCGCCGCCGCCTCGACGGGTCACCGCTGGCTCACAACGCCCGCCCTGCTGGTGGGTGGCCTGGTGCTGTGCCAACTGGTGCTGGGAGCCGGGACCTGGATTACCAAGTACGGTTGGGATGATCGAGTCGCCGTGTATGGTTCGACTCAACAGGTCTGGTTCCGAACCGGCCACGTGCTGGGTGGAATGTTATTGTTCGCTGGTGTGTCGCTGCTGAACTTCCGCCTGCTCCGGCTCAAGAGTCTGCCAGTGGCGATTCGCGAGGAGCCTCAGGGAATCGCGGTGGCCGAGCGACTGACCCCGACGACCGAACTGCCGGTGCCCCCCCGAGCCCCGCGTCCCCTGGTGGGCGTGGGAGGGGGAGCCTGATGCGCGGGACACTGGGACCACAGCTGCTGCCGGGAAACCTGGCGACCGCTGCGACCGTTGAACTGCCCGAAGGACCGCCGGTTGCGGATTCCCTGGAGAGCCTCGCGAATTCGACCTTGGGTGGTTTGGCCCTGGGTGGCCTCGCACTGGGGGACGCGGATCTGCGGAACCAGGAACCTGCCTTGAACCCGGAGGTCGAGGTGGGACGATCGCAGCCAACAGCGACCCCGGCGAACACAAGTCGACTTCGCGATTTTGTGGTGCTGTCGAAACCGCGAATCGCGGTGATGTCGCTGCTGGTGGTTGCGGCAGGATATGCCGTGGGGCGAACAGCGGGGCTGAATGTCGCTCCCTTCTGGCCCAGCCTGCTGGGAATTGGCTTGGTGGCCGTGGCCTCGAGCGTGCTGAACCAGTGGCTTGAGCGGGAGACCGACGGCCTGATGCGGCGGACCGAGCGTCGGCCACTTCCGACGGGTCGTATCTCTTCTGGCGAAGCCTTGCTGTATGGTGGCGTTTGCCTGGCGCTGGGACTGGGGGTGCTGCTGGCCCGGGTCAACCTGGCGACGGCCGCCTGGAGCCTGGCGACCTGCGTGCTCTACGTGGCGGTCTACACGCCACTCAAGCGAAAGATTCCCCTGGCGACGACGGTGGGGGCGATTCCGGGAGCCTTGCCACCGGTGCTGGGTTGGCTGGCAGCGGGTCGGCCGGCCGACTGGGGAGCGCTGGCCCTGTTCGCGATCCTGTTTCTCTGGCAGTTCCCGCACTTTCTCGCGATCGCCTGGATGTACCGGGACGACTACGAGCGGGCGGGACTGAAGATGCTGCCCACGTCCCGGCCGATTCCGGGAGTGACCGGGTGGATGGCGGTGGCGTACGCCCTCGCGTTGATCCCGGCCAGTCTCCTGCCGGCGGGGGTGGGCTTGGCAGGTGGGTTGTATCAGGTCGCCGCACTCGTTCTGGGGGTGTGGTACCTGGCGCAATCTGTGGCGTTTGCCCGGCGGGAAGATACGGCTTCCGCCCGCAAGCTCTTGCGGGTCTCGCTGGTCTATTTGCCTGTGCTGTTGGCCGTGCTGGTCTACGACCACTACCGCCTGTTGGACTGGGGACGTTAACATCTCCCCCAAGTCTGGTTTCGTTCCTCGATTCGCTGCGTTCGATTGATCATGCAACATGGTTCGCCCGGTGCCGCTCATGCGGCCCCCCTCAAAATGGGTGTGCCCATTCCCAATGGAAAGTTGGGGATGTGGCTGTTTCTGGGGACCGAAATCATGTTCTTTACGGCCTTCATCGGGTCGTACATTGTGCTGCGGCTGGGATCACCCGGCTGGCCCACCGACCCGGCGGTGACGCACATCAACGTGAAGCTGGGGGCGATCAACACGTTTGTGCTGATCTGCTCGAGCGTGTCCGTGGTGCTGGCTCTCGAAGCGATGGGCCTGAGGAACTACGCCCGGGCG
>CAIUHT010001349.1 GCA_903898975.1 uncultured Planctomycetaceae bacterium | reverse complement strand
CTACTCCAACAACTTCTTCGCCTTCATTCACGACTTCAACGGCGATCAGCTCAACGACATCCTGATTATTGGATTCCCCGGTAAGGAAACCTGCTGGTACCAGAACCCGGGGACCAGGCCCGCCACGTCGGGACCGCACTGGACCCGGCACGTCGCGTTCGACCAGACCGACAATGAATCGCCCACGTTCGCCGACCTGACCGGCGACGGGAAACCCGAACTGGTGTGCATCACCAAGGGGGCCTATGGATACGCCAGTCCGAACGCGAGCGACCCGACGGCGAAGTGGGTGTTTCATCCCATCACTCCGCGAAAAGGTTACGGGAACTTCACGCACGGGATGGGTGTGGGCGACGTGGATGGCGATGGCAAGGCCGATCTGCTTGAGAAAGATGGCTGGTGGAAACAACCGGAATCGCTGGCCGATGACCCCGAGTGGCGTCATTTCCCCGCGCCGTTCGGTGGTGGCGGTGCCCAGATGCACGTGTATGACGTCAACGGCGATGGTCGGGCCGACGTCATTACCAGCCTGGCCGCGCACGCCTTTGGACTTGCCTGGTTCGAACAGCGGGGCGATGTGGGCCAGCCCCAGTGGGAGCGGCACCTGCTGGTGGGAGACAAACCCGCCGACAGCCCGTATGGGGTCAAGTTCTCGGAACTGCACGCGATTGATCTGCTGGACGTCGATGGGGATGGGCTGAAGGACATTGTCACCGGGAAACGATTCTGGTCGCATGGCCGCACCGGGGATCCCGACCGCAACGACTCCGCCGTGCTGTACTGGTTCCAGTTGCAGCGTTCCGCAGCGGGCGAGGTGGACTTCGTCCCGTGGTTGATTGACGCCGATTCGGGCGTGGGGACACAGGTGGTGGCGGGCGACCTGAATCGCGATGGACTTCCCGACGTGGTGATTGGCAACAAGAAGGGGGCGTTCGTCTTTCGCCAGGGCCGGGACAAGGTCTCGGACGAGGAGTTCCAGAAAGCCCGTCCGGCCAAAACCAGGCCGCAGTAGCCAGGCTCTTCCAGCGTCCCGACCGCGGCCCGAACCCGAAGCAGTTCAGCGTTGTTGCGTGGTGCGAACAGCCGCGACCCCACGCGAAGTCCGTCGGGGCCGGTGAAGCCCCTGGGGGCCCGGCGGTCATCGGCCCCCCCCTCGCGGCCCACTGGCACGTCGATTCCATCGCAATCGGACCGCACTGTGTGTTGACTCCGCGACAGCTTGCTGGAGTGGACCCGATTCCCCGCCCTGTTTGTCATTCTCTCGGCCTGATTCGACTGTGAAACAACCTCCACGACTGGTCTGCTCGCTGGTCTCGGTCAGTCCGCATGTCGATGACGCGGCGCTCGACGGTGTGCGGGCCTGTGGCTTCGCCGAGGTGGAGATTCCCATTCGAGCAGCGGGGATTGTCGACCGCTATGGGTCCGTCCCCTGGCTGACTGAGGAATCCACTCCGGCCCAGGTCGCCGAGTTGCGATCCCGGCTCGAAACCCGTCAATTGCGACCCGCCAGTTGTGTCTGCGGGGCGGGCAATCTGTGGAAGGCCCAGGAAGTCGAACGGGTACGAGCCAAGCTGCGGGTCGCCGCCGCCCTGGGGGCGGAGGTGGTGACTCTCGTGGCGGGGGAATCGGCCCACGACGACGACTACGGGCCAATCTGCGCGACGCTGCGGATGCTGGCGGAAGAGGCCCAGCAGTTGAACCTGCTCCCCTGCGTCGAGTACGCCCGAGGGCTGGCGCACAACCACCGGCTGCAACTGCAACTGCTGTCCGACGTGGGCCACCCCGCGCTCAAGGCCAGCTTTGACCCCGGCCTGCTGCACCTCCTGAACGATCAGGTCCATGCCGAGGTGGCTCTCGCCAAGTCGTGCCACGTGGTCCGGCATGTTCGGCTGCGGGATTTTGGCGGACTGCCCGGCGTGCGTCACTTTCCGCCACTGGGACGCGGTGGCAGCATTCCCTTTTTACGGATCTACCAACTGTTGCGCGACATCGCCTACCGCGGGCCGTGGGTGGTCACGCTCGAGGGACCTCCCACCGAGCCCGAGTTGCCGCTGGCCGACCTGCTGTCGCGCCTCACCGAGAGTCTGGCGTTTCTCCGGCGCATCGGGTGCCTCGACCGCTACTGAGTCGGGCCGCTCGACCGCAACCCGCCGAATGCTTGCCCGGGTTCCTCGTTCCAACTGGCGCGACTTCCCCGGCCTGGTCGGCCCCGGGCAGCCCTGCGAGACCAGCCGCCAGTCTCCGACGGCCCGGGTCGAACTGCTATAATCGCCGCATGCCTTCGTGCTGCTTCTCCTCGCCTTCGGAGGGACGCCGCCGGGGCTCGCTGTTGACCGCCGGGCATGAGCGCCGCCTTGTCTGCAGGGTGGTTTTCTCCTGCGGTTTTTCGATTCCGGTTGACCCCTCCTGGCTCCCCGAGTTTCCCGATGCCGCAAGTGACTACGCAACAGGCGACCCTCACCCTTCTCGACTTTTGCCGCGATCGCACCCTGGGGACGCTGGAGGCGATTGAGAAACTGCCCGAGCCTCAGTTGATCCTGGGTTGGCGACCCGGCCCCGGGCGAGCGCACATCGCCTGGCAGCTGCTGCATGTGGGGATCACCGAAGAGTTGTTCGCGACCGAGCGATTTCTGGGCACGACCCCGCGATTCGCCGACCTCGTCCCGCGGTTCAAGGGGGGCAGCAGTCCCGACGATCAGATCGCGACTCCGGCGGAAATCCGGCAGGTGCTGGCCGAGACCCGCGCCGACTTGCGGCGGACAATCGAGGGGCTGACCGATGCTGACCTGGAACGGATTCCTCCCGCCCTCGCCCAGCGGCAAATCACCATTGGCCGGGCGCTGCAGATCCTGATCTGGCACGAAGCCCATCACCAGGGACAGGCCCACATCACCCTCAATCTCTATCGGGCACAGCACGCATGAACGCCCCCCTGCCGGATGCTCGCGGCACAGCCTGGTCGCGCCCGCTTTTGGAAGCCGGCATTCCTCGCCTGCGCAATCTCGCGAATGAGCTGACTGCGAACAGCTCGGTCAGCGCGCGTGATCGTCGGTGGCCGCGGCAGGCGACGGGGCGTGGCAGCAGGCGTTGGCTGGAATCTTCGGCGATCTTCGCGGCGCGGTGCCGAATCTTGATGCTGAGTTGGGCGATCGTCAGTGCCGGGCTCAGCTTGAGTCTCGCGACAAGAGTCGAGGCTCAACCGGCGGTGACGGGAGCCTATCCAGCGCTCCCCGAGGCACTGGCTCCGGCCCGTGAGCATTTTCAGCGGGGGCGGTATGCCGAGGCCCTGGAGGCCCTCGAGACTGTCCCAGGCGAGGAGACTGGTTCTCCAGCCGGGCTGTTGCTGCGGGCCGATTGCCTGGCGGAACAGGGAGAACTGCAGGCCGCGCGAGCGCTGCTCGTCCCGGGGGGAACCCTGCCCGAGCAGCCCGATCTGTTAGCGCGTTACGCCGATTTGCAACTGTCTGTGGGCGACCTGGCTGGCTGCGGTCAGACCCTTGAGCGGGCGTTAACGCTGGCCCCTGGGCATCCCGTCGCCCGGGCGGTCCAGGTGGAGTGGCTGTTGGCCACCGGAGCGACCGAGCGGGCGGTCGCCGCTTCGAAATGGTTCATCGACTATTACAACAAGGCGCAACCCGACGATGCGGCGACCCTGACGCTGGTGGCGCGGGGGGTGCGGCTTTACGCCCTGGCGAACCCCAAGTCGCGCAACCTCGACATGATCATCAACACCCTCTGCCCCGACGCCCGCAAGGCCGATGCGTCGTGGTGGCAGGCCCATGCCCTCGCCGGCGGACTGCTGCTCGATAAGTACAACCGCGCGCAGGGCTTGCCTGAACTCAAGAAAGCCCTCGCGATCAATCCTGCGGCCGCCTCGGTCTACGCCCGGCTGGCGGCCAGTTCGCTGGCTGAACACGACACCACCGAGACGCAGCAGCATCTCGATCGGGCACTGCAGATCAACCCGCACCATCTCGACGCCCTGCTGACCCAGTGCGATCTGCAGATTGACGCCAATGATCTCGCGGCCGCCCGCGAGACCCTCGAACGCGTTGAGCAACTGGCCCCCAACGCTGAAGGGGTGCTGGCCCGCCAGGCGGTCATCGCCCTCCGCACCGACGGGCTCCCCTCCCCTGCCGACATGGAACGCTGGCTGCAGGCCGAGGCCGCTGATCAGGCCGGCGACACTCCGTTCGCCCGAATCCTGTGGCGGGTGCGGCAGGTCAACCCTCAGCCGGCCCTCTTCCTCCAGCACATTGGCGAGTCTTTCGAGTCACGCTTTCAGTTCGAATTCGCCGAGGTCTGTTACCGGGCCGCCGCCAATGCCCAACCCGGGCTGCCCGGGGCCCGCTCCGCACTGGGGCTGCTGAGCATGCGGGTCGGCAAACTCGACGACGCCCGACGGATCCTGGACGAGGCCTTCGACAGCGACCCGTTCCATGTCCGCGTCAGCAACATGCGGAAGGTGGTCAAGCTGCTCGAGGGTTACGAGACGCTTGAGACTCCGCACTTCATTGTGCGATTTGATTCCGAGTCCGACCGAGTGCTGGCCCGGCACATCGCCGCCCGCCTCGAAGAAGAATACCCCGCCCTTGTCGCCCAGTACCGTTACGAGCCAACCACCAAGACCCAGTTTGAAATCTACCAGCGGGCCAAGGGGGTGTCGGCACATCAGTGGTTCTCGGCCCGACTGGTCGGCCTGCCGTGGATCCAGACCATCGGTGCCTCAACCGGGCACATCGTGGCCCTCTCGTCGCCGAATTCGGGACAGCAGGCGTACAACTGGGTCCGGGTCATTCGGCATGAGTTTGTCCATGTGCTGACACTGCAGGGGACTCGCTTCAACATTCCCCACTGGTACACCGAGGCTCTTGCCGTTCTGTCCGAACGGAACCCGCGTCCGGAATCCTGGGACAGCCTGTTGCGCGAGCGGGTTCCCGCCGGTCGGCTGCTGAATCTCGACACGCTCAACCAGGGATTCACGCGGGCGCGGAACCAGGCCGACTGGACCTTCGCCTACTGCCAGTCCCGCCTGTATGCCGAGTACCTGCAGGAACGGTTTGGCCCCGACGCGACCTCGCGATTGCTGGAGGCCTACCGTCGGGGAGAGACGACCGCCGAGGGGCTGAAGCGTGAGTTCGGTGTCGAGCAGGCCGAGTTCGAACAGGGATACCGCTCGCATCTCGACAAGGTGGTCGGCGAACTGCAGGGCGAGGTCGCCGATGAGCCGGCCACCAGTCTTCCCGCCGCCGAAAAGGCCTGGCGGGCCGAGCCCGCCAATCTCACCCTGAAGGGGGATTATGCGCTGGCCCTGCTCAACGTCAACAAGCGGAAAGAAGCCCGGCAGGTCGCCAATGAGATCATGAAGGAGCAGCCCAGGCATCCCGTGGCGTCACTCGTTCTGGCCCGGCTGGCCTTGCGGGCGGAAGAGACCGAACGCGCTCTCGAGCTGCTTGATGCCGCGCTCGATCGGAACGCTCCGCATCCGCGGGTCCTGGAGGATCTGGCTCTGCTGCGGCTCAAGAACCGCGATTTCGCGGCGTCGGCTGAGCTGTTTGAACTGGGACTGAAGCGGGCCCCGAAGCACGTCGACTGGCACAAGGGACTGGCGACCGCCCTGCTCCGCCTGAAGGATCGCGACCGGCTGAAGGGGGTGCTGGAGACACT
>CAIUHT010001348.1 GCA_903898975.1 uncultured Planctomycetaceae bacterium | reverse complement strand
TCTGATCAGGCCGTCTGAGGCCCCCGCTGTGGCGATTGGCCTTCCACTTTTTTGGAGCCAGAGGCAATGTCCAATTCCAGTTCCGACTTCGGCACCGACCGGTATGACCCGTTCGAAGGGGACCAGATCCCCCCGAATTCCCGCGACAGAGCCCGACACAGGGACTCGAACCGCCCTTCGACCCCGGCCGACGAAAACGCCGACTCCGCAGGGCCTGGCTCCCTCGCCGGGTTCGGTCAGCCAGATTGCCCGCCCGGGCCCGGTGACGTCGACCGGGAACTCGACCCGGTCGACGAGCAGGTCGACGACTCCGACCCCGCAGCCGAGGAAGCAGACGACCGGTCGCCATTCGGTGAGTCACTCTTCCATCCGGGCTCGGGCCTCGCCATCGCCAGCCTCTGCGTCCCCCCTCTCACGTTGCTGTTGCTGGTGACCTTTCGAAAGGTCCCCGCGTTGAATTTCCTGTCGAACTGGGGCTGGTACCTGTTGGGCGCGATGGTGCTGTTCTCCGCGGTACTGTTGGCCGCCGACACCCTCGTGCTCCGGGCGGCCCGTCCCCTCGACTGGCGCGTGTCCACCCCGCTGTCGGTCCTGGGGATGGTCACCCTGTTCTGGCCCATCACCTACCCCAACCAGCTCTTCGACCGCGCCAAGATCATCCGGCCCCACCTCGGTCCGTGGGCGATTTTTTCGGTCCTCTGTGCCCTGTTCTGCCTGCGGTATCTCCCCGTCCGGCAATTGCCCGCCTGCGACAGCCCGACCGTCCTCCCCCTGGTGGAGCAGGCGGTCAGGCAAGCCGGTCTGGCCACTGGCCAATTCTCCGTCGCAGGTCATCGCGAACGCTCGTACCACCCGGGAAAGCAGGTTCGCATCGGCGAGTGCACCGTCCGCTCGGCGGGTGCCACGCTTGTTGTCCAGTACTCCGTGGGATGGTTTCGGGAACTGGGCGACGAGATTGCAGTCGAAGCCTGGTCAAGAGAGCTGCCCGCCTGCGATGACGCCGAGGTCATCCGCGTTGTCACCGAATTGCTCCGATTCAAGCCCGAGTATTCCGGCGTGACTGCGCTGACTGGCTGGAGACAGGAACGCTTCGACGAAGTGGAAGATCGTCGCTGGGGACGCTGTGTCGCCCAGTCTCCCGAGGGCGATCTGCCGGTCCGCTTCACCGTTGACTGGTCGAATCGGGTGGAGGGTGACAGGCACGTTCAGCTCTGGTCCGCGATCCCGCCGCCGTGCGACAGCCAGGTCACACGGGACCTGCTCCGGCAGGTCTTTCAGGAAGCCGCCGCCCAGCCCGGAGTGCTCGATCTGCAGGCTGACATGCCGTTCCAGTTCGAGCACTTTCAAGAACTCGAATTTGATCGTCGCCAATTCATACGTCGAGGCGAATGCACGGTTCGACAGGGAGCCGAGTCGGCGACCCTGCAGTTCGAACTCGAGATTGTGGAACACGAACAGAAACCCCGGGTTGGACTGCGGATCCTCGACATCATCGACTGACCCTCTCCGCGCACCTCGGGGTCCGCCCCCCTACAGCCAGCCCCGTCGCAACACCCACCGTTTCACCACGAGGATCACCGCGGCATACGCCAGCAGGGTCAGCAGCAGCACCCCCCACCACGGGGCGGGCAGTGGCACAAAACCCAGTTGGGCCCCCAACGCCGATCCCGGCAGCCAGACCCCCACAGCCGCGACAGCCAGCGTCGTCAACAGCAGCGGCCAACTCGCCCGGCTGCGCACGAACGGCACGCGGTCGGTGCGGATCAGGTGGATCACCAGTGTCTGGGTCAGCAGCGACTCCACAAACCAACCACTCCGGAACAGCGGGGCCTTGGCCGGGTCGCCGCAGTCGAAGATCGTCAGCAGCACCACCCACGTCGTTATGTCGAACAGAGAACTGCAGGGCCCCAGCAGCACAATGAACCGCGTCAGCCGGTCCATCGACCACGGCAGCGGTCGCGCCACCTGCTCCTCATCGACCCGGTCGCCCGGAATTGGGACCTGCGACAGGTCGTAGAGCAGGTTGTTCGTCAGAATCTGCAGGGGGGTCATCGGCAGGTAGGGGAGGAACAGGCTGGCCCCCACCACGCTCAGCATGTTGCCAAAGTTCGAACTCGCCCCCATCCGGATGTACTTGAGAATGTTCACGTACACCCGTCGCCCCTCGACCACTGCTGTCGCCAGCACCCGCAGATCTTTCTCCAGCAGGATCGCGTCGGCCGATTCGCGGGCAATGTCGACCGCCGTGTCGACCGACAGCCCGACGTCGGCGACCCGCAACGCCGGGGCGTCGTTGATCCCGTCCCCCAGGAACCCCACCACGTGCCCCGACCCCTGCAGGGCCGCGATGACCCGCCGCTTCTGCACGGGCGACAGCCGGGCGCACAGCGTCGTCCCCCGCAACGCCTGCTGCAGGC
>CAIUHT010001347.1 GCA_903898975.1 uncultured Planctomycetaceae bacterium | reverse complement strand
CGGCGCGAAACTGCACGCAGTGCGTACCAGGGTCACCCGAGACACACCGCTGGGCGACGAGACCTGGGTTCAGCGCATCCCACAATAATTCAACTTCCAGTCAACCCTGCGACCACCGGGAAGACAGCAAAAAGAGTCCTCACACCTTTCCCGTCCTCCGCAGGAAACCGGGTTGTCTGCCGATGGCATTGTGACAGTTCGCGAGGATTCCGTGTCGCCTGAGAATTGACCGACGCTGCGAAGTCGTCTTTCGGATTTACGAATCGACTTCGGGCTGACTGGAATTCTCTGTGTCACGTACCCGCGTCAAGAATGCGATGGGATCGACGATCTGCATTTGTGGAAACTGGGAAATGAAGGAAGGATCGTTCATCAAATCCAGCAGATCGTTGTCCCGGCTGACCAGGTACTCTGCTCCCCTTGCGACTGCCAGATTGAGATAGGGCAAATCGTTGGCGTCGCGAATCATGAAGCCGACGTCAAGAACGGCGTCGGTCAGAACCGACAGGCTGGCGACTTTCTGAAGAAAGACGTCGATTCGGCCGGGTGTCAGGTGCGGAAACTTCGCCTGAATCCTGGGGCGGGTCAAAACGTCACGGACTTCCGCCAGGATCACGGGGCTAACGTGCAGGATGATCTGGTGCTTTTCCGCCAATTCCAGACACGCGAAGGCCGGCCCTCGATCGTTCGTCGCCGCTTGCAGGAAGACCATGCAGTCGAAGACGGCGGCGATCATACAGGCGAGCCAGAGCTCGGTGATCGCGCGGACCTCGATTCGTCGAGGGCGCCCTGCAGGAGCGTATCCAGCTCAACGTCGGTCATGCCGCTCGCGTGCAGGTCGGCATGGACCGGTGCGAGAATGTCACGAAGACGGAGGTGTGCCAGTGAGAGACGTGCCTCCACCGCTTCGACCACGAGCGTGCTGATGTTCTTGCCGGTCGCCTCGGCCTGGGCTCGGAGGCGCTCTTCGATGGCCGGTGGGAGGGTAATCGTGATGGTCATGGGCTGATTGAGGAAGTGTTCGCGAAGGCGATGCGACGCTCCCGAGGATACCAGACAACTCGAATGCTGACGAGAAAAATCAGCGATTCCTTTGAGCCCTGGCGTGGAGGCCATTGCCTGAACGGAATCGATCCGGAGAGTTTTGCGGATAGATTCCGGTCGAATGGTCTGGTCAGGGGAAACGGTGGCAGGACTCGTTTCAAGAGACAGGGCTGGATTGGACGACCCTTCACCCCTCGGGGGTACTGGGATGAGGTCTTCATCGGGCGTATACTGCGGCTGAGTTTCTGATTTCAGATGCTCCTCCCTGTGCCCGATGGTTTTGTTGGCTGCCGCTGCGTTGTTTTGACTTCCGCGGTGGTCGGCGTTGGGTGTCTTGTGGTGGCGCGTCGCTGCCGCGTTGCTGACTCCTTCCCCCTGGCTTGCTTATGTCCAGCCCGTTTCACCGTTCGCTCCTCGGAGCCGACCTCAGTCGGCGGGCCCTGCTGCGGGCCGCGCTGGTGGGGGGTGGGCTGTTCACGCTGCCGAGGTGGCTGGAGGGGCGGGCGGCGGCGGGGGTTGCCGAGCGGAAACGGTCGCTGATCCTGCTGTGGCAGGATGGTGGCCCGACGCACTTCGAGACGTTCGACCCCAAGCCCGAGGCCCCGGCCGAATATCGGGGCGAACTTGACGCCATTCCCACCACGCTCCCCGGGGTCGCGTACTGCGAAGTGCTGCCGCGCCTGGCGAAACTGGCCCACCGCACCGCCGTCATCCGCTCGCTGCATCAGCCATCGTCCGATCATGTCGTGGGCTCGCACAACGTGCTCACGGGCTGGAACGATCAGACCTTCCAGGGCCGGTCGCGGTTTCCCGACCTGGGGAGCGTCATCAGTCGCATGCGGAGCGGGGTCGAAGAAGCCGAAGTCGCGCTGGGGGCCTCGACCGATCCCCGGTTGGCGCGGGGGATGAAGGGGGCCCGCCGGGCGACCGCGCCGACCCGCAGTGAACTCCCGCAATACGTCGACATTGGCGGCGGCCTGCATCGCGGCGGACCGGCGTTCCTGGGACCGGTCTACAGTCCCTTCCAGGTCGCCGGCGATCCTTCCAAGCCGGGGTTTGTTGTCCAGAATGTGCAGACCGGGGGAGCCGGGGGGCGGTTGCAAGACCGGCTCGACATGCTCACCGACCTCGATCGACTCGGGCTGGGAGTTGATCCGCGTGCCGCGGTGTTCGATCGCCTGCAGGCGGCGGAAGGTTTTCGCCAGCAGGCGATCGATCTGCTGACGGGAGGCGGGGCGGCGCGGGCGTTCGACCTGTCGCGCGAGGCGCCGGCGACGCGGGAACGCTACGGTCGGCACCTGGCGGGGCACCAGTGCCTGCTGGCCCGGCGGCTGGTCGAGGCCGGGGTCGGGATGGTGGCGATCCGCTTCTCGCCCGATGGCCGGGGAGATTATGACCGCACGATGATCGGCTGGGACGACCATGCGGTGCATGGGAACATCTTCGAAATCATGCGGCACAGGGGGCCGCAGTTCGACCAGTCGGTCAGCGCGTTGATTGAAGACCTCGACGACCGCGGTCTGCACGACGAGGTGCTGGTGGCTGTGGTCGGAGAGTTTGGGCGAACGCCCCGCGTGCATGTGCACAAGGGGTGCCCGGGGCGCGAGCACTGGGGACCGGCGGGCTGTGCCCTGCTGTATGGGGGCGGGCTGAAGATGGGGCAGGTTGTGGGGTCGACCAATGCCAAGGGGGAACATCCCCACGAGCGTCCGCTGACCTACCAGGGACTGCTGGCGACGTTGTACCGGGCGATGGGCATCAACCCGAGTCACACCTTTCTGAATGAGGCGGGTCGGCCGGTTCCCATCCTCGACAGTGGCGAACCGATCGCCGAACTGGTGGGCTGACACGCCAGCAGGGGGGGAAAGCGATGTCACCAGGCTGGTTGAGCGGGGGGCTGCTGCTGTTGTGCCTGGCCCTGGCCGGGGGGGAGCCCTCGGGCGAAGACCCCGTGACGCCACTGGCCCGACTGGGAGCGCGGGTCGAGCGGACCGCCGAGGGAGAGGTCTGGGCGATCGACCTGTCCCGAGCAGCCGGGGTGAACGCGGGGCTGGACCAACTGCCGCGGTTTCCCCGGGTCCGGCAACTGATTCTTCCCGCGGCACTCGATGACGCCGGACTGGGACGAGTGGCGGGGCTGGCGGCGTTGCGCGAACTGGATCTGCGCCGTCACACGCGGCTGACAGCGGCGGGGCTGCTGCAGTTGCGGGAACTGCCCGGACTGCGAATCCTCCGGCTGCCCCCGACCACCACCGACGCTGGGCTGGCGTGTCTGCGAGAGCTGCCTCAACTCGAGCGGCTCGACCTGACGCGCTGTCGGCAGGTGACCGATGCCGGGCTGGCGGAACTGGAGAGGCTCGAGTCACTGCAGGAACTTTCGCTGGCCAATGTCCCGGGCTTGGGCGAGGGGGGACTGGCGACCATCGCGCGGCGGACAACTCTCAAGCGGCTCGATCTGTCTGGGACGCCGGTGGGTGACGCGGGGCTGGCGCAACTGACCACGTTGCGGGGCCTGGAATCGCTGAACCTGGCGGGAACGCGGGTTGAAGGGCACACGCTGCCCGACCTGGGCGGGTGGACACAACTGCGGGAACTGGACCTGGAGCGAACTCCGTTGCGGTTCGAGTCGCTGAGCGCGTTGACGCAGTTGGCGGCGTTGCGGTCGCTGACGTTGCCAGCGGGGCTGACCTCTGCCGGGGCAAAGCCCCTGGCGGCCCTGGCGGCCCTCGAGTCGCTTTCAATCTGCGATTCGCAGCTGGACGATGCCGGGCTGGCGTTTGTGGAACGGCTGAGTCGGCTGCGGAGGCTGCAGTTGAACGGCGCGGCGATTGGCGACGCGGGCATGGCGCGTTTGAGTGGGCTGGTCGAACTGCGGGAGTTGAACCTGACGGGGACCGGACTGAGCGACGCGGGACTGGCAGCGTTCAAACCGCTGGTGCGGCTGGAGCGGCTGTCGCTGAATGGCACAACAGTGACGTTGAGCGGGGTGGTCGGGCTGTTTGTGGACGGGCAGGGGCGGACGCTGGTTGAGGCGCTCAAGGCACTGGGGCTGGCGACAATGGATGAGCGGGGAGACGTGGTGGAGATTGACGTCGCGGGGACCAACCTGGGGGATGCCGAGCTGCGGCACCTGGGACCGCTCCCCAGCCTGCGGACACTGCACCTGGCCGGGACAAAGGTGACCGACGCCGGGCTGGCAGAACTGGGCCAGTTGGCCGAGACGGGGGGACTGGCGGGGCTCGAGCGGCTGTACCTGGCGAAGTGCAACGTGACCGATGCGGGGCTGCGGCATGTGGCGCGGCTGCCGCGGCTGCGGGCGCTGAACCTGTATGGCACCAAGCTGACGAGTGCCGGGCTGCCCCTGCTGGAGGAACTGCACGAACTGCGGCTGCTGTCGGTGACCGACATCCGGCTGAAACCGGCGGCGGTCGAACAGCTGCAGAAAAAACTGCCGCGGCTGACGATCAGCGATTACACACCCGAGTAGAGAGGGTGTCCCCCAATGGGGAGGAGCCAGGTCGGGCCGCCTGGGTGGTTGGCTGTTGGCGGTTGGCGGTTGGAATAGCCGGCCAAGGGGGTCGCGCGCGTGAGGCGCGGTTACGGCGCGAGTTCGGCGATGGGTTGGCCACTGCCCGGGAGAGGGATGGGGCGGCCGTTGAAGTCCTGGAAGGCGACCTGGCTGGCGTTGATGCCGAGGTGGCGGTAGACGGTGGCGAGGAAGTCGTGAACATCGACGCGGCGTTCGACGACCTGTTCCCCCTTGGCATCGGTCGCACCCAGGAAGCGGCCGGTGGTCAGGCCCCCGCCGCTGAAGAGCAGCGAACAGGCACTGGGCCAATGATCGCGGCCGGGTTGCAGGGTCCCCGCCGGGGCACTGGCTGGCCCTTCCCCACTGCTGGCGACGTGCGAGATCTTGGGGGTCCGCCCGAATTCGCCGGTGACAATCAGCAGCACGCGGCGGTCGAGGCCGCGGTCGTAGAGGTCTTCGATCAGGGCACTGACGGCACGGTCGAACACCGGGGCCCGCAGTTGCATGCCTTCAAAGACATTGTGATTGACGGCGTGATCGTCCCAGTTCCCCACGCGGCCGCAGAGAGGGCCGCTGAAGGTGGTGGTGACCAGTTCGACCCCGGCTTCGACCAGGCGCCGGGCCAGCAGGCACTGCTGCCCCCAGGCGTTCCGGCCGTAGCGTTCGCGGGTTGCGAGCGCCTCGCGGTTCAGGTCGAACGCCTCCTTGGTGCGGGGGCTGGTCAGCAGGTTCCAGGCCTGGGCCTCGTAGGCGTCGAGCGCCTCCATGGCGGCACCCCGGTCGACCTCGCGACAGAGGCGGTCGAAGCCCCGCCGCAGATCGATGCGGGTGTTGAGGCGGGCGACCGCCCCCGGGTCGGCCAGCCCGATGTTGGGAACCTCGAACTTCGGATCATCGGGATTGCCCGTGACGGCGAATGGTTCGTAAGCGGGCCCAAGATAGGCGGCCCCGGTGTAGGGGACGGGGTTCAAGCCGACGTAGTTGGGCAACGCGCGGCGGGAATCGTGGCGCAGCTTGTGGGCGATGGAGAAGAGATCGGGATGATCGGGCTTGTTGCGGAGTTCGCGGACAGGGTGCCCGGTGAGCAGCTGCTGGGCTCCCTGCTGATGGCAGAAGCCGGTGTGGGTGAGGGACCGCAGGAGGGTGAAGCGATGGGCTTGGCGGGCGTGACCGGGGAGCAGTTCGCAGATCTGCACACCGGGAGCCGAGGTGTCGATGGGGCGGAACGGCCCGGCGTAATCGGAGCCGGCGTGGGGCTTGGGGTCGTAGGTTTCGAGGTGGCTGGCGCCGCCGATGAGCCAGACCAGGATGACCGCCGTGGGCTCGCTCGCGGAACCACGTGTGGCGCGATCGGGAGGCTGGGCGGCGGTGGCGTGACGGAGGCGGTAGAGACTGGGGAGGGTCAAACCGGCCCATCCCCCCAGCCCCAGCTGAAGAAACTGCCGGCGGGACGCCCCCCGGCCCAGCTGCGGAGGCCCGCTGGCCCAGGTATCACCCCTGGTCGCCGTGGCTGCCAGCACGCTGCTGTCTCGCGAAATGCGGCGTTGAGTCATGGTCAAAACCGGCGCGGAGCGTGGAAGGTGGAACGGGCCGAGGGAGGAAACACGGCAAGGAATCAGGCCGGGCACGACAGAGCGAGCCCCGAGACCCAAGGCCCGAACCCCGAAACAAACTCCGCCCGGAGCGCGACCCCGCCGAGGGGAGTTTAGCGTGGGGGGGCTCCCTCGGGCAGCCCGGGCCATGGGGGAAGGAAGCGGCCAGCGGGGAGGGGTTGGGGCATGAAAAAAGCCAGTTCATCGGTGATGAACTGGCTTGGTCGGAGTGACCCCAGCGGGATT
>CAIUHT010001346.1 GCA_903898975.1 uncultured Planctomycetaceae bacterium | reverse complement strand
CGGAAGCCAACCAACTAGGCGAGCCGCGGGCCCCAGGGTATTTGCCTTGGTCCGGGCCCGTGCAGGGATCCTTGGCAGGGGCTGCCTGGCGAAGTGGAGTCAACCTTTCATCCAGGGATCCCTTTCCGCCAGTGACCCCAAGCAGCCAGGGAACTTGAGCAGGCTGTGACCTCAAGCAGGCTGTGGGGGGCGCGGGCGGGCAACAAGGCCCATCACCGCGACGCGGCGCACTGGGAAGGAGCAGTCACCCGGCAGACTGCGGCGGTGCTGCGTGTTGCGTGGAGGCTGGTGCGGCCCGTCGCTCGACGCTCACCCGGGGCGCGAGCGTCCCGCCGCGAGACGGGTTGGGCGGCCAGTGCCGCTCACGACTGCAGGCCTCGGGCCACATCGACCCGATAGGCGCTCAGGCCGGGGAGCAGGCCGACAATCAGCCCCAGCCCCAGGATGAGCGGGAGCAGCAGGAACTCCCACTTCTCGATGTGCCAGGGGTCGATCAGCACGTCGCTGCGGCTTTCGACCCAGGGGGCGGCGGCGAAGACCAGTCCATGCCCCAGCGCGATTCCCACCAGCCAGCCCAGCAGGCACAACAGCACCGCCTCGGCCACGATGATTGAGAGCACTGTCGAGCGCCGCGCTCCCAGGGCGCGCAGAATGGCGATTTCCCGCCGGCGCTCCGACATCGAGTTGTAGATCGACACAAAGATGCTGATGCCCGACACCACGATGATGAGCATGGTCAGCACCAGCAGCAGGGTTCGCACGTTGCCCACCAGGTCCCGCAGCAGGCGGTCGATCTGCGCGATCGGGTTCGCCGCCTGGGCCACGGGAGCCTTGTTGATGCGGGGGGCGTAGAGGTAGGCGAGCGTGTCGGTTTTCATCTGCAGGAGAATGGCCGTCACCTCTTTCTGGTCGCGATTCACCTCGCGGACCTGGCCGGCGGGTGCGGTGGCGACCGGGGCCTTGGTCTCGGGGCTGGCGGGGACTGGCTGGTCGGCGGGGTTCGCCTCGGCCGGTGGGTTGGCGGGGTCGGCCCCGCGCTTGATCTTGCGGGGCTGGCCCCCGGCGGTGCCGCTCCCGGGCAGCAGGATGGGAGCCTCTCCCGAGGCCCGGGCCGCCTCCTGCTGGCGGGCCTCTTCCAGGGGCTTCTCGTGCCCGGCGATCGAGTAGAACCCATCGAGGTGAATGAAGACCGCGCGGTCGTTGGGGGTCCCCGTGGGGGCCAGGATGCCGGTCACCTCGAATTGTTCGGCGTGAACGTCGTCGAGATTGCCGCCATGGGCGATGGGAAAGCGGCTGCCCAGCGTCCAGCCGTAGGCGCGGGCGACCCGCGCCCCGATGACCGCCTCGAACCCCCCCTGCAGCGGGCGCCCCTGGCGAAACTGGAACCGGCGGCCGGGAATGTACTCGACATCGAAATACTCGGGGATGGTGCCGACGATGCGAAACCGCCCATCGGCGGTGGTGTCTCCGAGGTTGAAGGGGATGGCGTGCACGACCGCCGAGTTCTTCTTCAGGGTCTCGTAGTACTTGTAGGGGAGGTTCTCAATGGGGCGATCCATGAAGAAAATCGTGTTCAGCACCAGCTGGAGGGGGCTCCCCTTGGCCCCGACCACCAGGTGATACCCGGTGGCGCTCTGGCTGAACATGCGACTGACGGTCCCGTTGATCACCAGGACCATCACCATAAGCGCCACCCCGAGGGCGACGGAGAGGGTGGTCAGCGTCGAGGGGAGCGCCCGCTGACAGATGCTCTTCCACGCGATCGTAAACAGGTTCATGGGGCCACCAACTCGGGATGATTGAACTGGTCGAGGCGATCGACCCGGCTGAACTGACTGGCGGCCTCGTGGGAGTGCGTCACGAGCAGCAGGGCGACCTGCCCCTCGGCACACGATTCGCGGATCAGGTCGAGAACCGCCTGCTGATTCCGCGGATCGACATTGGCGGTCGGTTCGTCGGCCAGCAGCAGCGAAGGGCGATTCGCGAGGGCCCGGGCCACCGCCACCCGCTGCTGTTCGCCCACCGACATCTGCCCGGGCTTATGTCCGGCGCGGCGCTCCAGGCCGACCAGCCGCAGCAGGTCGAGGGCCCGGCGGCGATCAACCCCACCGGCGAAGCTCATGCCCACCAGCACATTCTCGAGCGCGGTAAACGCCGGCAACAGGTTGAAGGTCTGGTACACCACGCCAATTTTGCGGGCTCGAAACCGGTCGCGACCCGCCTCCGGGAGGCGGGAGAGTTCGACGCCATCGAGCAGCACCTGCCCGGCGTCGGGAAGGGTGATCCCGGCGATCACGTTGAGCAGCGTGGTCTTGCCTCCGCCCGACTGGCCCAGCAGCGCCATCTGCTCTCCCGCCGCCAGTTGGAAGTGGCTGATGTTGAGCACGGGCAACCGCCCGCCATCGGGCTGTGGGTAACTCTTCCGAACGCCTCTCAACTCCAAGGTCATCTCACATCTCCCGCCCGTCGTGCCCCGCGTCGAGGTGCCGCTCCCGATTGGGGAATGAGCCCCCGGCAAACCACCCCTCCTCGATACCGAGTCGACTCCGATTGATCAAGTCGCTCTCCAGCTTCGGGGAGTTGTTCCCGAGAGGCCCACGTGGCCCGGGGGGCGATGTTTCCCCGGCCCGGCATCTTGTATCTTCAAAAGGGGGTCCAAGACAGCTTCTCCAGCCCAGCCTCTTCCCTGCCCCGGGTTTACCCCGGGCCCGGTCTCTGCGGGCCGGGGCTGTTTGGGCGGGGCTGTTTGGGCGGGGCTGTTTGGGCGGGGCGCCGCCCCGAACCCAGTGCCTCCAGCCTGGCCCGTGCCGGGAGGGGTGCCTGGGCGGGGCTCGGGAATTCCCTTCCTTGGATGGGACGATTGGCTGCCTGTATCATCCAACTGGGGGTTCCCGTTGTGTCATCGACCAGTTCAGGCATCCGCATGTTCCACTCTCAGCGCAGCGCCTCGTTTTTCCGTTCCTGTGTGCTCGCCACGCTGTTGGTCTGCGGTGCGCACGGAGTGCTCCGGGCAGAGCTCCCCGCATTCCCTGGTGCCGAGGGATTTGGGACCGAGACAACGCACGCCCGGGGCAAACCGGTCTTCATTGTCACCCGCCTGGATGACCAGGGGGGCAAGCAGGTTTCGAAGAACCTGAAGCCGGGCCAGTTGCGGTGGGCCCTCGCGAAGGCGGGGGAGTCGGGAGGGGGCTATATCGTCTTTGAGGTGGCGGGCAACATCGAGCTCAAGAGTGACATCACGATCCCGTCGCACACCTACGTGGCCGGCCAGACAGCACCGGGGACCGGGGTGGCGATTGTGAACCGGGCAGTCTGGGTGGGCCGCTACAAGGCGAACGACCCCTTCCACGATATCGTGGTGCGGTATCTGCGGGGCCGGGGTCAGTACGGCAAAGGGCTCGACTTCATGGTCATCTACGGCGAGCAGACCCGGCGGATCCTCTGCGATCACCTGTCGATCTCGGGTTTCCAGGATGGCGCGGTCGATCTCATCAAGGGGGTCAGGGAAGTGACCTTGCAGTGGTGCCACTTCGGG
>CAIUHT010001345.1 GCA_903898975.1 uncultured Planctomycetaceae bacterium | reverse complement strand
CATTCCGCACCAGCGATTTGCGAGCGCCGAAGACAACCGGTGAGCGGGACCGACACCCGGTCGTTCAGCAGCTGGGCGGGTGATTGAGCGGAGCTGTGTTGTCCCGGGACGGCCGGCCAGGCTGCGACAGCGCGACTGGCAACTACAAGGGGTCAACATGTGCAGGCCGAGCCAATTGGGGCAAGCAAGGCAGAATGGGAAAAGCGGGAATCCTGGCTGGGCCTGTTGGGTAAGGACAGGAATCGGCCGGGAAGTGCTGGGTGGAAGCCGGGGGAGCGGGGGGGTACGCAGGCTGATCTTGAGGCGGTTGGCGGAGTGGGAATAGAAAGTCGTTGCGTCGGGGCCAAGACGCGTCACGCATGACGGATGCGATGCAGAGACAGAGATGCCAGCAATTCTGAATTTGCGATGTGCCGGGCTTCTGGGCGCGCTCTGTTTGACCGCTCTGCTGTCGCGAGGCGGGGTGTTCGCCCAGCCCCCCGAAGAGGTGGGGCCTTCGTCCTCGCTCCCGCTCGTGGCCTCGCAACCGGCGAGCGCACCCTCCGACACAGCAGGGACCGATCCCGCGGGTGTTCCCGGGGAATCGGAACCGGCCGAGGATGATCCGCTGTCAGACTGGCTGAAGGACGAGGGGTGGACGCTCGACAGTGTTCAGCCCCTGGGGTCCCCGCCGCAGGGCGATGCGCCCGGGCGAGCGGAAGAGGGGGTGCGGGGGCAGAGTGAGCCGGGGATCACCGTGTCGCTGTTCAACGACACCAGCCGGTTGAGGCTGGGGGGCAACTTCTCGTTGGTGGCGATCGCCGGAACTCAGCGGACCTTTGTGCCCTGGAATCCCCTGTTGGTGCTCCCCCCCTCGGGGTTTGGGAATCAGACGAACACATTCGAGATGCACGCCCGGCAGACGAACTTCAACATCGGGTTCACGGGACCAGAGTACGAGGGGTTCACACCGGGGGCGTTCGTCAAGCTGTACATGACGAATTCGAGCCTGACGTCGGACACCTACGGGTTGTTGCCCGTGGTGGCGTTCGCCGACCTGAAGCGGGA
The DNA here is from genome assembly GCA_903898975.1 of uncultured Planctomycetaceae bacterium. Taxonomy (GTDB): domain Bacteria; phylum Planctomycetota; class Planctomycetia; order Planctomycetales; family Planctomycetaceae; genus UBA10511. The sequence continues at coordinate 1,007 of CAIUHT010001345.1, read as the reverse complement.
GGATTGGCGATTTGCGATCGGGCTGCAGCCGGACCTGTTTGCACCGCGGGACCCGCAGGTGATTCCCATGTCGTTGATGGGGGGCACGGGGAACTCGGGGACGTTCCGCGGGCAGGTGCGGGCCGAGCGGTACCTGGGTCCGGCGGATGAGTGGCAGGGGGTGCTGCAGTTCGCGTTGAGCGACCCGGTCTCGACGATCCTGATTGACTCGAACCGGCGGAGTGTGGAGGCGAATGGCTGGCCCAACATCGAGGCCCGGTTCGGGCTGGGGCTGGGGCCACTGGAGGCGCTGGCTGGGAACCGGACAGAGCGGACTGCCGAGGTGGGCGTGTCGGGAGTCTTTGGGCAGCTCCGCAACAGTCAGTTGCTGGCGACCCTGGACGACATCGAGGCGAACATCCCGATTCGGAGCGAGATTGATGTGTGGGGACTGTCGGTGGATGGCCGGCTGAATGTGACCGACCGCTGGGGCTTTGTCGGCGAGGGATACACCGGGCAGGGGTTGGGGAATTACGCCGCGAATGTGTTCCAGACCTTCAACAGCCAGAACTTTTCAGCGGTGCGTGGTTCGGGGGGATTCCTGGGAGGGTTTGTGTACCTGAGCGACCAGGTGGTGATGAACGCCGGCTACGGCGTGGACGCTCCACGACGTGAGGACCTGGCACTGGATGGAATTGCGCGGAACGACGCGTGGTACACCAGCCTGTTCTGGGATGTGACGCGGACTGTGCAGTTGGGATTCCAGGTGGACTATCGCCAGACCGACTATGTGGCGTTGCCCGACAACTCGGCGGCGGTGTTTTACACACAATTCCTGTGGCGATTCTGAGGCGTTGCCTGGCTGATGAAGAAGGTCAGCGGCGGCAGCCTGGCAAGGAGCCGGCCGAGCGGAAACGGATGGCGGGTGGAACTGCACCTCGCGTGGAACTTTTCCTCGCGTTGAACTGTACCTGGCGTATTGAACGGCAAGGGGCGTTGAAGTTTTGGGTGGCTGGGGCGTCGGGCCT
>CAIUHT010001344.1 GCA_903898975.1 uncultured Planctomycetaceae bacterium | reverse complement strand
CTACATCCTCGACGAACCCACCACCGGCCAGCACTTCGAGGACCTCCGCAAGCTGCTCAGGGTGATCAACGGCCTGGTCGACAAGGGGAACTCGGTGATCGTCATCGAGCACAACCTCGATGTGATCAAGACCGCCGACTGGCTGGTCGATCTCGGCCCCGAGGCGGGGCACGCCGGAGGGCAGGTGGTCGCCGAGGGTGTCCCCGAAGATCTCCTCAGCCCCGAGCGGTGGCGCGGGCACAGCCACACGCTCGAATTGCTGGCCCCGCTGCTGCGGGCCGACCCCCGGCAAGAGACCGAGCTGCTCGACGCCCAGGCGCTGTCGCGCAAGCGGGCGGGCGACATCGAGATCTCGCAGTTGGGTCGCGATGCCAGGATGCCGTGGGAGGTCGCTGGGCGACAGTGGCACCTGAAAGACCGGGTCTCGCACACGGGCCAGCCCATCCGCTGGAGCGGCGCGGCACTCGAGCAGGTGATCGAGCGGCTGGAGCAGGAGCAGTGGCTCCGGCTCAACTTCAACACCCGCAGCGTGGTGGAGGCCACGGGGGGTGGTGCCGGATGGCGGTTCCATGCCCTCACGGGGGACGAGTGGATCCTGGTCCTGAAGTTTCGCGTGTTTGGGCGCCCCTTCCGACAGGAGCGGCTCGAACACGAGTTGAGGCTGAAGAGCTTCAACGACCTCGATGAGTTGCCCATCTACAACCGTGTCGACCGCGTGCGGATCAAGCATGTCACCGGGGGCGTGCAGGAAATCGCGATTGCCGTGCATGCGCAGACCGATGTGCAGGGAGCCGCTTTCAACCGCTTCCTCGAGGCGGTGATTGAGAACTGGCGACGCGTCGCGGGGCCGGCGGTTGTCAGGCAGACGCGCGGGGCCCGAGCGGAGTCGGCTGGCAGCGAACCCGACGCGGCTCCCGCCAGGCGGGGCCAGTCGCCGCGCGTCGGCCCGCAGTCGGCGGACGAGGGAGCGGAGCCCGATGAAGACTCCGACTCGACCGCTCCGAAGAAGCGAACAAGCCGCAAGAGCGCCCTGTCCAACGTCGACAAAGAACTCCCGTGGGTGAAGCTGGGACTGCGGTGGCATGAAAAAGCGCGGGGCTTCCCCAGCCAGAAGACCCCCGCCTGGCCACTGTCGCTGTTCCGAGTGGTGGTCGACCGCCTGGAGCAACTGGGGTTCAAACATCGTGCCGAACTCAGGGCGATTGACTCGGTCTGGTTCCGGCACACGGCTGGGCACAAGGTTCGGCTCTGGACGAAGCGGTGCGAGGCCCTCGTGCTGGAACTGCACGGTTTTGAGTTGGCGGGAGGGAATGCCAATCGGCTGGCGCTGGGAGCCTGGAAAGACATCGAGCAGAGTGCGGAAGGAGGTCCCGTGCTGCAGGTTGGCCTGACTGAGCCGGCTCACCTCGAAGGGGATCTGCCCCAGGTGCTGGAACTCTTCCTGAAACTGAAACCCCGGACGTGACCGGTTCGCCCACCGCAGTGGGGCTGCCCCCAAGTGGTCGCCAAACGGAGTGGTGTGAGCCCTGTGTGCGAAACTGTGCGGGTCGCAGCGGTTGCACCGGCAAAGTTGTTCGGCGAGGACAGCCGCGCCTGACGAGAGAGGGGTCGTACCAGCCGATCTTTAGGACAGCGGGACAGTCGGGTGGCCCCCACACCGAGCGGAGCGGGGGGAACGACTGGGCAGGCGCTGCGTGGGGGGCAGGTGCCCGGCTGGCCGCTGGCTGGCACACCGGGCCGCAAGTCCCTCGGCGACAGCCCGAGGGGAGGGAACGATGGAGGAGGGTCTGGCGATGAATTCCCGTTCAACACCGCAGCAGGCACCCCCGCGGCCCGCCTTGCTGCGCCAGCCCTCGGCGACACGCCGGTGTGAACGATCGGCCCAGCCGGCGAACAGGCGTCGGGTCGCCCGGGGAGGCCACTGTTCGGCCCGCTCGCTCCTCTGCCTGGGGCTGGCCCTGGCTCACCTGCTGACCGGCGCGTCCCTGCGCGCGGGCGAGGTGCAGCTGAAGAACGGCCTCGTGCTCCGCGGGGTGCCGGTCAAGGTCGAGACACTGTACACCGGGTCGCGCAAGCCCAAGAACTACTCCGAGACCATCGGCCACCCCATCCTGATGATCTCGACTCCCATCAAGCGGTACTTCGTTCCCCGCTCGCAGCAGACCGAGACGCTGCTCGATGTCGATATGTCGCGGTCGGAGGTCTTCGCCCTCAAGCAGCCCAAGCAATCGGGAGCCAGCCGCGAACTGCTCAGCATTGGTGGCCAGATCAGCCCCCCCTCCCCGTTTGATGAATTTGGTCGTCGCACCCTCACGCTGGCCGGCAGCCCCGAGCAGCTCACCGTGATCCAGGGGATCACCGAGATCGGCCCCGAGTCGATCCGCCTGGCGGCGCTCAATTACAAATGGGAAACCGCCATTCCCACCAGTTCCCTTCCGACCGAGCAGCTGCAGGGGGTGCTCGCCAAACTGGTTGATGCCAGGGATCTCGACCAGCGGCTGAAGGTCGCGCGGTTCTTCATCCAGGCCCAGAGCTTTCCCCTCGCCGAGGCCGAACTCCAGGCCATTGGCCGCGACTTCCCCGAGCAGCAGTCACTGGTCGAGACGGTCCGCACCACGCTGGTGCAGGACCGGGCCCGCCAGATCCTGAACGAACTCAAGCTGCGTCAGCGGTCGGGCCAGCACCGCTTCGTCTACGAATCGCTGCAGCGATTCCCGTCCGAGGGCATCGCCCCCGAAGTGGTCGGCGAGGCCCGGGAGTTGCTGGGCAAGTACGACGCCGATCTCGAGCGGCTGCGACGCCTGCCCGACCAGTTGCTCGAACTTCAGACGCAGCTGCCGGAAGAGCGGCGCGACGAAGTCGAACCACTCCGCCGCACGCTGCTGTCGCAGCTCTCGGTCAACACCCTCGACCGCCTCGATGCGTTCGAGAATCTGCGGATCGACAACCAGCTTTCGGCGGCAGAGAAACTCGCGCTGGCGCTGTCGGGCTGGGTCGTGGGCAGCCCGAACGCGACGACCGAGCTGGGGACCGCGGTCGGTCTGTGGCAGGCGCGGGCCCTGGTCCTCGACTACCTGCGGACCGAGCCCGACGCCGCCGCCCGCCGAGCAGAACTCCTGCAGCAGTTCGGCGGACTCGAGGGGGTGAGCCCGGCGCGCGTGGCCCAGTTGCTCCCCCTGCTCCCCGATCCACTCGACCCGCTCGAAACGCAGCCGGGCGTGCCAAACCTGATCACCCTCCCCGGGCAACCCGAGGACGCCCCCATTCGCTACACCGTGCAACTGCCCCCCGAGTACGACCCGGCCCGCACGTACCCGGCGATTGTGACCCTGCACGCCGAAGGCTCGACCCCGGCACAGGCCCTGGCGTTCTGGGCGGGGGCCGGGGGGCGGCAGGGGCAGGCGGCGCGGCATGGGTACATTGTGATTGCCCCACACCACACCGAGGAGACCCGGCACGATTACAGCGCGGCGACCCAGGAGCGGGTGCTGCTGTCCCTCCGCGATGCCTGCCAGCGGTTTCACATCGACCAGCAGCGCGTGTTTCTCTCGGGCCACATGATGGGGGGCGACGCCGCGTTCGAACTGGGCTTCGCCCATCCCGACCTGTTCGCCGGGGTCATCCCCATCGCCGGGGTCAGCGACCAGATCTGCCAGTTCTACTGGGAAAACGCCCGCGAACTGCCGTTCTTTGTGATCCTGGGGGAACTCGACCGCGAGACGGTGCTGCGCAACACGCGGGAACTCGAGCGGATGATGACCCGCAAGTTTGATGTCGTGTTCGCCGAGTATGTGGGAGCCGGTGCCGACAACTTCTATGGCGAGATCCACGTGCTCTTCGACTGGATGAGTCGCCTGCAGCGTCCCCTGTGGCCGCGGAAGATCGAGGGGCGGAGCCTGCGGGTGACCGAGAAGTCGTGGTACTGGCTCGAGATTGGGGGCCTGCCCACGGTCAACCGCTACACCCCCGGTGAAGGGGATCGGCGAGCGCCCCCCAAGCCCCTGCTGGTGACGGCGAACATGGTGCAACCCGCCAATCGCCTTGATATCAGCAACGCAACCCGCCGGACCCGCCTCCGCCTGAGTCCCGAAGGGGGCCTGGTCGACTTCAGCAAGAAGCTGCAGGTGAACGTCAACGGACGGCAGAAGTTCAACGACTTTCTCAAGCCCGATCTCGAGGCGATGCTCGAAAACGCCCGCATCCTGGGAAACCGCCACCAGATCTGCTGGGCTGTGTTGGAACTCTGAGAGACCGGACGCGGACCCGAATCTCGCGCCTGCCTGGGCGGTCCGCGGACACACGCGGCCTCCCCCCAACGCGGCCTCCCCCCAACCCTGCTTACCCCCCAACCCGGCTTACACAGTCCGGCGGCAATCAGTTCAACCCTGCGCGGAGAGATGCGTCGCAGGCCATCACCACCGGCAGGCCAATGCCTGCCGCACGCTCAACCACGCTGCCTCTTCGCGATCGAGGCGACGGCGGGTGACTGAAAAGTCGGGCGAAGAAACATTCGCACCACCGACCCGTCCACGCACCACCGCATCCCATCGCAGACCAGTCTCGTCGCGAGCGCGCCTGGTGAGCCGCCCAGCCTGGTCCCGCGTCAGTCTGGTCGCCGGTCAGCAGGGTCGCCGGTCAGTCTGATCACGGCTCAGACTTATCGCCGGCGGGAAGTCTCAAGGCGCCCGTAACGGCGCAGGGGTGGACAGAGCCACGCAATTGCCGCCACGACCAACAGGGTTCCCAGTCCTCCCGACACCACGGCGAAGGTCGGGCCAAAGGTGGGATCGGCCTCGCGCCGGGCCCAGTGGGCGACCGCCCCCGATTCCACCTCGCCCAGTTCGTTCGAGATGTTGATGAACAGCCCATTGACCGCCGACACCCGGCCCCGCATCGCATCGGGGGTCAACAGCTGCACCAGCGTGTTGCGGATCACCACGCTCACCATGTCGGCGGCCCCCAGTGCCAGCAGCAGCGCAAACGAGAGCGGGAACGAACGCGCCCAGCCAAACCCCACGGTGAACAACCCGAACAGCGCCACGCTGATCAGCAGCGTCCGCCCGGCACGGGTCAGCGGTGGCCGGTGCGTCATCCAGAGTGACATCACCACGGCTCCCAGCCCGGGCGCGGCCCGCAGCCACCCATAGCCCCGCTCGCCTGTCTGCAGCACATCTTTCGCATACACCGGCAGCAGCGCGGTCGCCCCCCCCAGCAGCACCGCGAACATGTCGAGACACAGGGCCGCCAGCAAGACCTTGTTGGCGAACACAAAGGCCACCCCGGCCCCCAACGCTCGCAGTGAGAGTGGTTCGCCCCGGGCGTGCCGGGGCTGGGTGCGAATCTGCACGAGCAGCGCGAGGTAGCAGGCACAGCAGGTGGCGGCGAAGAAGTAGACGGCCGCCGCCGAGCCTGTCAGGTAGATCAGCCAACCCGCGAGGGCGGGCCCCGCGACCATGGTGAACTGAAACACCCCGCTGCTCCAGCCGACGGCGTTGGCAAAGAGCGCTGGCTCGACCACTTCCGAGATGAGAGCCGAGCGGGCTGGCTGGGCGAACGCCCGGCCCGCTCCCAGCAGGGCCAGCAGGGCGTACAGCCACCACAGTGGCCCCCGGGCAAACGACAACCACCCCAGCAGCAGCGCACAGACCCCCATCACCGACACGGCACAGAAGACCGTGCGCTTGCGATTCGCCCGGTCGACCATCGCCCCCGCAGGCAGAAACAGCCCCATCACGGGCAGCACCTGCGCCAGCCCCACCCAGGAGAGCGACAGCACGTCGTTGGTCCGGTCGAAGACCTCCCAGCCCACGGCGGTCGACAGGGCCTGCAACCCCAGCATCGACAGCAGGTTCCCGCAGAGCATCAGCCGAAAGTCGCGGCCCCGCAACGCCGCGTAGGGGTCGTGCCCCGAATGTTCCCCCGGGGATTCCCGGTCAGGGTCGCCTGCTGGTGTCGCGTTCATGACCACCGTTGTAGTATCGAAGGAGTGGTTCTCCAACCGAACGGGATTCCTGATGCCACAACCGCCCCCCTCCCTGGCCGATTGGAGCAGACAACCGGCTCCCGCCCCACCCCCGCCCCCGCTGCCTCCCGAAGTCTCGTTCACTCTCGACCTCCCCGACCTGCTGCGGGCCCTCCAGAGTGAACCGACCCGGGGCCTGACCACCGAACAGGCCCTGGCCCGCCGGGCAGTGCATGGCCCCAATCGCCTGCGACAGGCCCCGCCCGTCCCCGGGTGGCGGAAGTTTCTCCGCCAGTTCCGCGAAGTGGTGGTGGTCATTCTGATCGCGGCGGCGATTCTTTCGGCACTCCTTGGGGACCTGGCCGACGCCGGGGCGATCCTGGCGATTGTGATCCTGAACGCCCTGATCGGGCACTGGCAGGAACAGCGGGCGGAACAGGCCCTGGCCGCCCTCGCCCGACTCTCGGCCCCCATGGCAAAAGTGCTCCGTGGAGGCGAGCGCGAAATGTTGCCCGCCGCGGAACTGGTCCCGGGCGACGTCATCGTGGTCGAGGCGGGAGATCATGTCCCCGCCGACGCCCGCCTGCTGACCGCCTATGGTCTGCAGGTGCAGGAGTCTTCTCTCACCGGAGAGTCGGCTCCTGTTCCGAAACAGCCGGGGGGCCCGCTGCCCGAAACCACCCCGCTGGGCGACCGCACCACCTTGCTGTTCCTGGGGACAATTGTCACGACGGGCCAGGCCGAGGCGGTCGTGACCGCGACCGGAATGGACACACAGCTGGGGCACATCGCCGGTCTGCTGGGCTCTGCCGAGAATGAACCGACCCCGCTGCAGCGTCGACTGGCGGGGCTGGGACGCGTGCTGGTGGGGGGCTGCCTGGCGAT
>CAIUHT010001343.1 GCA_903898975.1 uncultured Planctomycetaceae bacterium | reverse complement strand
TCTCTTTCCAATCGTTGCTTACCATCAAATCGAAAAACTTCCAAGAAATGAACAAGGCCCCCTTTCATCCGATACGTGGTTTAAGGTCGCCCCTTTGGCGGGAAAAATCGAGACGATACTACCCACTCGCAAAAAGGCAGCACCGGCCTCAGGCTCCCGAACAAAGAACCGTGGGTGACGGGACGTACTCGTGGACGCTGTTCCATAATACCTTTGCAGTCGTCAATAGATGCTCGAGAGGACCCTTTCAGTACCTTACGGCACAATTAGACAGCAATGCTTCCACAAAGCCTCGCGAAAGTCGGTTTGCGCTTCTACTTCTTCTCCGCCGGAGGCATTTCCTGCGCGCTCATGTCGTACACCCGCAGGGTCTTGTCGAAGAGCGCCACCGCCAGCCGCAGTCCGTCCGGGTGCAGGGCCATGTCGTAGGCCACTGCCGGGAGCTTGATCGCGGCGAAGCTCTTTTCTTCGTCGAACTTCCAGAACCACAGGCTCGCTCCGTTGCCTCCCCCCGCCGCCATCACGAACGGCTCGGTCGGGTGGAATCGCACGCTGTAAACGCTCCCCTGGAAGTTCTCCTTGGGCTTCATCACCTTCAACTGCTTCCCCTCGACAAAGTCGAACAGCACCACCGCCGGGACCCCCACCCCCGCGAACGCGTTGCTCACCTCGGTGATTCCCCCCACCGCCAGCAGTTTGCCATCGGGTGAAAAGTCGATCGCCCGGATTCCTCCCACATCAGCCTGGAACCCGGCGTCGTACTTCCACAGCACTTTCGCATCCAGATCTCGAACGTGCGTCCACGCCCCCACCTCCCACTGCTTCAACACCCCCACCAGGTCGCCCGACACCAGGAACTTACCCGTCGGGTCAAAGGCGACGTTGTAGACGTGCCGCTCGTGCCCGGGCAGTTCCTTCACCAGGCTCCCATCCGCGGCTGACCAGACCCGCACCACCAGGTCGTTCCCCCCGGTCGCAATCAGGCTGCCATCCGGACTGACCGCGATCGCCCGCAGGTAGCCCTTGTGCGCGGCGACCTCCCGCACCACCCTCGGGGTCGTGTCGAGATCGGCCCACCAGATCAGCTTCCCCTCGTGGCTTCCCGCGACCGCCTCTTTTCGGGGACCATTCACCTGCAAGGCCCCCACCCAGCTGCCATGGCCGGGCTGGTGCTGCAGCGGCGCGACACCCAGGTCCCACCGATGCAGGGCGTTGTCTTGTGCTCCCGCCAGCAGCCAGTTGGCCTGCGGGTCGAACCGCACCGCCAGCAGCGGGCGGTCATGCGTCGCCGTCTGCGCCAGGCGCGTCGCCTCGGGGTTGGGCTTCAGCCCCAGCTTTTCGAGCGCGGCCAGTCGGGCCTGGGCGGCGGTCGCCTGCTCCTGGGCCAGCTTGGCCTGCGCTTCGGCGGCCGCCTTGGCCTCGGTCGCCGGCTTGACCTGCCCTTCCACCTCGGGGACCTTCGCATCGGCGGTGATCTTCGCGGCGTCGGCGGCGGTCTTGGTCTCGATCGCCTGGGCGAGGGCCTTCTCGGCAGCCGCCTTGGCCTGCTCGGCAGCGGTCACCGCGGCGGCGGCGTCGGCGGCGGCCTTGGCGGCCGCGGCCTGGGCGGCCTTCGCGTCGGCGACCCCCTTCGTCACCGCCTCGAGCTGCGCTTGCCGCTCGGCAACCCCCTTCGTCCCCGCCTCCAGCAGTGCCTGCCATCGCGCCAAATCGCGCTTGGCAAAGACCAGGGGCGGAGCTTCGGCGGCCGGGGGAGTCGCCGGGGCAGGAGCCGCTTCTTGCGCCACCACCGGTCCACAGATCGCCCAGCAGAGCAGCAGGCACCACCTCAGTGATCGCCCCGCCTCAGTGCGTGTGTGCATGTCAGTCAGCCTCGGGGAAAACCGGGGGTTAGAAATCGAGGTCTTGGGGAACGGTGGTCCGTCGGTCGCAAATCCAGTGGCTGCGGCCCACCAGGCTCGTGCTCAGCCGGCTCGCGCTCAGCCCGCTGAGAGCCTCTCAATGATGGATGGCGCCGCAGTCCGTCGCAGTCGCCACGAGGCCAGAACACCGCCTGCCACAGTGTCGTCTGCTGCCGCGTTCCCTCCGGGTGGGGTGACACGAGCCGCAGCGAACTTTTGTCAAAATCCAGCGACCAGGAGGTTCCGGGCACCGCCCCCACGTGAACCGGTGGTCCTGGCGGAAGCTCGCGGAATCAGGCGAGGATCTCGTTGATTGCCTCGGTCTTCGGATCGGCCTTGTGGAATGGCCGGCCTTCGTGCCAGAACGACTTGCTCGAGTCGAGCCCCACCGCCTTGTAATAGGTGTGGAACAGGTGCCCGCCATTCACTTGCCGCTCGACCACCTCGGTCCCGTTCGCGTTGGTCGCCCCGACCGCCACCCCGGGCTTGATCCCGGCCCCGGCGACCGCCACCGACCACGCCTTGCTCCAGTGATCGCGCCCCACCAGGTGATTGATCCGCGGCGTTCGTCCAAACTCGCTCATCACAATCACCAGCGTGTGCTGCAACAGACCCCGCTGCGCCAGATCGGCGATGAACATCGCGAACGGCTTGTCGAACTCTCCCAGCTGCTCGATGTGGAAGTTGAAGTTCTCGGAGTGCGTGTCGTAGTTGGTGTGCGTCACCTTGGTGTAGGTCACACCGCTTTCCACCAGCTGCCGGGCCATCAGGCATTGCTGGGCGAAGGGATGCTTTCCGTACCGTTCGCGATCGGCGTCGGTGATCTTCGAAAAATCGAAGACCTCTTTGCGGGCCAGCAGCGCGGCGGTCTGGTCGTACCCAGAGTTGTACGCCTCGGGCTGACCGGCCGCCCGCCCGGTCGTGAAGCGTTTCGACAGCTTGGACCGCAGTTCGCGCCGGCGGGCGACGGCAAGACCTGGACGATGAAGCTGACGCAGTCGGGCAGCGTGTCGCCGACGTTGAGCGTTTCGGCCGGGGCGTATGGAGATTCCGCGGGCAATGCCGGCGCGTCGTCGAACCTGCCTCTGTTCCTCGATCTCGTGAAGCCG
>CAIUHT010001342.1 GCA_903898975.1 uncultured Planctomycetaceae bacterium | reverse complement strand
CAGCCTGGTCGAGAGAGGCCCCGTGGGTCGATGTGCTGCGGGGTGAACACGCCACCAGGCCGCGACTTGGCTGTGACTCGACCGGGAGTGGCCAGCGGCCCACCCGCTGAGACAGGCCGCTGGGACAGGCCGCGGGGCGGATGATCGACCGCCGTGCAGCGTTCCAGCCACAGCGGAAACCGCCCGGCGCCCTCAGCGGCGTTTCTTGTAGCGTTCGGAGGCCTCTTCAAGCACTCGGCGTTCCGACGTGGTCAGCGACGCTTCTCCCTGCTCGAAAATCTTCGCCAGGATCTGATCGACCTGTTCCTGAAACGTCGGCGGGTCGGGGGAGGTCGATTCGAGATCAGTGACCGGAGGGCTCGGTTCGGGATCGGGCTGGTGCAGCCGGACAGCGGCCCGCCGCCGGCTGGAACTGACCGTCCGCCCTGGGCGGGGTGTTCCCCCCCCGAAGCCCACGCGGGCCAGCAGGGCGTCGACCTTGGACCAGAGCCGGTAGGGGAGGTCAAACCGATGGAACAGGAATCCGTAGAGCAAGCCCCCCAGGTGGGCGGCGTGGGCAACATTCGAACCCCCGTTTCCCCGGCCAGACAGCTGGCTCAACACGGGGAGCAGGTCGAAGACCACATAGGCGGCGACCAGCCACCGGATCTCGACAGGCAGGATCCCCATCACAAAAACCTGTCGGCGGGGGAAGTGCCGCGCACTCAGCATCAGCACCCCCATCACAGCGGCCGAGGCCCCAATCATGGGGACCTGCTGTGCTCCGCCCAGCGCCAGCACCAGCGCCGTGTGGCAGAGAGCGCCACAGACTGCCGCCGAAAGATAAAACCGCAGGAATTCCCGACGCCCGTAAATGGCTTCGATATCGGGGCCGAAGAAGAACAACCCCAGCATGTTGAAGACAATATGCTGCAGCGACCCGACGCTGTGCACGAACGCGTAGGTCACCAGGCGCCAGATTTGACCCCACAGGAACACGGCATCAACGCGGAACTGCAGCCACTGCTCCACCGGGCTGAAGCCTTCCGGAGCCACCGTCTCCACCGGGCTGAGGCCTTTTGCAGCCGCCGTCTCCACCGGGCTGAAGCCCGCCGTCAGCAACTGGGCCACGAAGACAACGGCCGTCACCAGGATGAGCGTCTGGCAGATCGTTCGAGAGCCCAGCCAACTCCCCCCGCCGTCGGCCGATTCCCGATAATACTCGCGGTCGTGCAGACCCATTTTCCAGACCCAAGACCAGCCCCAACCGAGTCACGCCCCGGCGCGACACACCCCAGCGCGTCACACCCCGTGGCGAACCTCGCCCCGACATCCAGATGGTAGGCAATTGCGGTGCTTTCGGGTAGCCGCCCCGTCGGGGAGACACCGCGGGGTCGGGTCGGCCTGTCCCAGCGACTGGCCACTCGGCCCTCACGCGGCGGGTTTGGGGCGGGCCAGCCTCAACAGGTCACTGCTGGTTCCCCGCACGCAGCAGACAAACGCCAGGCGGCCCTCCACCCAAGAGGTCGCGCACAACCCCGGTGCGGTCGCGGGGGGGGTCGCCAGGAACCCCCCCAGCCGATGCCCCCCGGCCAACTGTTCCACCGGCAGCACCGCGAGCGCCGCCTCCACCCGCTTGGCCCCGGGCCGGCGACTCTCGAAGAAAAACACAGCCACCTCCACCCTCTCGACTGGCAGGCTGAAGGGAGCTGACTGAATCTGGGCCGTTTCCATCTCAACGGGAAGCTGCGGGGTCGCCGCGGCAGACCAGTGGGTGAACGGACGCAACCCCGGGGCCCGCCAGTCGAGTTCCGCAAGCCTGGCGAAAACTGCCTGCCACGGAACCTGCGGCGGAGACCAGGCCCACCATCCCGCCACCAGCAGCAGGGCCACCAGGCTCGCCGCTCCCCACCGGCGCCGAGTCAGTCGGGCACGGCCCGGCTGGCCAACGCTCCGGGTCGGGCCTCTGGTCTCGAATGACTGAGCCGTGAGCGGCGTGACTAAGGCAGACGCAGTGGGAGCGGTGAGGCTGAGGTCGAGCGGACCGGTTCCCCACGACGTTCGCTCTTTGACCACAGGTCGCTCCTTCGACCCGAGAGCAGGTTGCGCCTCGCCGGGACGACCCGACCGGGGGGGGGCGAGTTCCAGGGACTGAGCCGCTGCCGTTTCGGGCAGTGTGGTCTCGGCCACTTCGGGACGCGGCAGCCCCAGGGCCCGATCGCGAAGCTGCAACTGCCGGAGCAACCGCTCGGGCCCCCCGGCGGGAACCGGGGTCTCGTGCAGCAACTCGCGGACGCGGTTGTCGAACAAGCGCTGGTCTTCGCGCCACCGCTGGCAGGCCTCGCACTCGGCAAGGTGCTGGCGGGCTGTCTCGAGTGAGGCCGCGTCGGCAGTCGTCAGCTTGGCAGTGACCAAGCCGGCGGGGGGCGAAACCAGCCTCAGCGGGACGGTCGGCCCCGCGGGCAGTTCGCCGGTCGCCAGCCACTGGCGGGTCGCACCACACAGCGACGACACACCGGGCCCGTGAGGTTCGGCGAGCCCATCGGAAGACGCCTGGGGGAATGAGTCACTCATGATCGTGTGGGCCCAGGGGGAATCCAGACGCCGAGGGTGCCGGGGGGGGTGGAGGAACGGTCGAACGCGGTCTCGCATCGGGGGTCGTCGCCCCGACGGAGACCGGGGCGGGACAGAGCAGCCCCCGCAGGGCCGCCTTCCCCCTCGAAATGCGGCTGAGCACCGTCCCAAGGGGGACCCGCAGCTGTTCGGCGATCTCGCGACAGGCCAGGCCCTGGAAGTAATGCAGCAACAGAGCCGAGCGGTACTCCTCGGGAAGCTGCAGCAACGCCTGCTGGAGAGCCTCGCCGTCGAAGTCGAGTGCTTCGGGTTCGAGCGAAGCGGGGTCGCAGAGATCGCGAAGCAGATCGTCCGAGAGGCGACCGGTCGCCGCGTGCGCGGGCGAACGGACGCGCTGCAGGTAGGCGTTCCGGACCACGCGAAAGAGCCAGGCCCGCCGGGCCGCCGGGTCGCGGACCTGCCCCCCCTTGGCCTGGAGTGTGAGAAACGCCTCTTGCACAAGATCCTCGGCGTCGGCCTGCGAGCCCGACAAGCGCCGCGCGTACCGGTAGAGTTCGGCGTAATGCCGTTCGACCAGCCCGCTCAGCTCGGACAGATTCGTGGTCATGCGTGTCACTCGGCCCACCGGAGTAAAGATGCGGGAGGTGGTCTCATTATTCCCGGCAGTCTGACAAACACCGTACCGCAGCCCCGCCCGGGGGGCCAGCGCCCGCCACAATGCCTCCCGCAGGCAGGGCCCGACTCTCTTGACCCCCCGCTGTGGTGATCGATAATCGGACAGGCCCCACCAACCCAAGGGTGCCAACCCGGGGGCGAGGCCCCTGGTTTCTCCCGGGAGACTTGGGAACAACCTCTCAGCGACAACCTCTCGGGAACAAGCTCCCCCGGTCCAACTCTCGGAGCTGCAATTCGGCACTCCACTAAGAACTGCGTCCTCCCCGAACCTGGGTTCCCACAGGTTCCGGGCGTTGTTTCGTCCTCGCAGTGGTCACGCGGCCACTGCCCCCTCGTCCCCGCTCACGCACTCGAAATCGACGGTTTGCATGACCCTGAACAAAAAGCAAAAGAAGCAGATCGACATCGAGCAGCAGAAGCTGGCCCAGCTTCGACTGCAACTCTCGGGGGCCAAGAAGCAGTTGGATGACCCCGCCGAGGTCAAGCGGCTGGAACAGGAGATTGCCGCCGCCAACGCCCGCCTGGAAAAATTCAAAGCGGGGGGCTGACCTGCCCGCTCGACCGCTGCTGTCGAATCTGTGGAATCGCCCTGGCCGGTCCCCTGGGCACCCGCCTCACCCGGCCCCGGAAAGGAGTCTGACTGCCCCATGCCCAAAGACTGGAAGTTTCTCCCGTTCGATGGTTCGCGCGTGCGCGATCTCTCGGGCCGACTGCAGGTCTCCCCGGTGCTGGCCCAGGTCCTGGCGGCCCGAGGCTACGAAACCCCCGACTCCGCCCGTGCCTTCCTCGATTCGAAGCTCTCGGAACTGCACGACCCCGAGACGCTCCCGGGAATTCCCGAGGCCGCCGACCGGGTGGTCGCGGCGATTCAGCAACAGCGGCTGGTGGTGATCTACGGCGATTACGACGTCGACGGAGTGACCGCCACCTCGCTGCTGTGGCACTGCCTGAAGCAGCTGGGCGGCCGGGTCGACTATTACCTCCCGCATCGCCTCGAAGAGGGTTACGGACTGAACTGCGAGGCGCTCGAGAAACTGCACGCCGCCGACCCCAACTGCCTCGTCGTCTCGGTCGACTGTGGCATCTGCAGCCGACGCGAGGCGCAGCGGGCCCGCGAGCTGGGGCTCGAACTGGTCGTGACCGACCACCACCAGTTCGAAGACGAACTCCCCGACGCCGCGGTGCTGGTGCATCCACGACTGCCCGGTTCGACCTACCCTTTTCCCGACCTGTGCGGCGTGGGGGTGGCGTTCAAACTGGCGTGGGCGATCTGCACCCGCCTGGGCGATGGCCGCAAGGCGTCTCCCACCATGCGGAATTTTCTCCTGTCGGCGATTGGCCTGACGGCGATTGGCACGGTCGCCGACGTGGTCCCCCTGGTGGGCGAAAACCGCGTGCTGGTGCGGTATGGGCTGCAGGCGCTCAAAGAGCGGGCCTCACTGGGGCTGCGGGCCCTGTTTGAGATCACCCGCCTGCACGAAAAACCGCACTTCGAGGCCGAAGACGTCGGCTTCACCCTCGCGCCCCGCATCAATGCGGCGGGACGCCTCGGCCAGGCGCGACTGGCGGTCGAACTGTTGACCACCGATCAGCCCGAGCGGGCCCGCATGCTGGCGGGGTATCTTGACGAACAGAACAAGACCCGGCAGCAGGTCGAGCGGAAGATTCTGAAGCAGGCCCGCGAGCAGGTCACCGACCACCCCGACTGGGCCGCCCACCCGGTGCTGGTGCTGGCCCATCATGAGTGGCACCCGGGCATCATCGGGATTGTGGCGAGCAAGATCGCCGAGCAGTTCGAAAAGCCGACCGTGATGATCGCGCTCAACGCACAGGAGGGGACCGGCCAGGGGTCGGCCCGTTCGTACGCGGGGTACGATCTGCACTCTGGGCTGTCGCAATGTGCCTGTCACCTGCTGAAGTTCGGGGGGCACCAGGCAGCGGCGGGACTGAAAATCGAGGCGGGCCAGATCGCGGCGTTTCGCGAGGCGTTCTGTGCCGTGGCGGGGGGCTTCACCCCCGAGGCCGAAGAGACACA
Organism: uncultured Planctomycetaceae bacterium; assembly: GCA_903898975.1. Taxonomy (GTDB): domain Bacteria; phylum Planctomycetota; class Planctomycetia; order Planctomycetales; family Planctomycetaceae; genus UBA10511. Next base: position 9,365 of record CAIUHT010001342.1, on the reverse strand, counting down.
ATTGCGAATTGACGCGCAGGTCCTGTTGAGCGACCTGAGCGTGCGGTCGGTGACCGATCTCGACCGGCTGGGCCCCTTTGGGCGGTCGAACCCCCGCCCCGTGCTGATGGCGGCCGAAGTCGAACTGGCCGAGCCCCCCCGCACCATGGGCGAGGGCGACCGGCACCTGTCGCTGCGGGTCAGGCACCACAACAAGGTGCTGCGCGCCGTGGCCTTCGGGCGGGGTGAGTGGGCGGCCGACCTGTCGGCGGCGGGATCGCAGCGGCTGTCAATCAGCTTTGCCCCGGTGATCAACCGGTTCCGCGGGCAAGAGAATGTGGAACTCCACCTGATTGACTGGCGACCATGTCAACCTCCAGCCGCCGTGACCAACTGCTGACCGAACTCCGCGCCTGGGGCGGAGCGAGCCCGTCCGTGCTCGAGGCGCTCGCCACCGTCCCCCGCGAACGGTTCGTCCCCCCCGAATCGCAGAGTCGCGCGTACGAGAACATCGCCCTCTCGATCGACGCCGGGCAGACCATCAGCCAGCCCCGGATGGTGGCCGAGATGACCACCGCCTGCCGGCTGACCCCCCAGTCGCGCGTGCTGGAGGTGGGGACGGGAAGTGGCTACCAGGCGGCGATCCTGGCCCGCCTGTGCCATGACGTGGTGAGCATCGAGCGAATCCCCGAACTGTCGCACCAGGCCGCCCGCCGGCTGCGCGAACTGGGGTTCACGAACGTGCAATGCGTGGTCGGCGACGGCAGCCTGGGCTGGCCAGCGGGAGCCCCCTACGACGCCATCCTGGTGACCGCCGGGGCCCCCGAAATCCCCTGGCCGCTCTACGAACAACTGACCCCGGGAGGAAGGCTGGTTGTGCCCGTCGGAGCTGGGACGCAGTCGCTGTTGACCATCACCAGAACAGCCAGTGGCCCCCAGACCGAGACCGGGATCGGCTGTGTGTTTGTCCCCCTGGTGGGCCAGGCTGGGTGGCCCGAATCTTCACCTCCAGCGCCTCCCAAATCCTGAACCGGCGCGCCTCCAGTGACAGCGTTTGGACGCCGCCCGCTTGGTGGCCCCCGCTGGCATCGCCCGCCAATCAGAAATCGCGCCCTCCAGGGACCGCCAGGGTCCCCGTGGCCGCCAGGGGTTGGCCAAAAGACTGAGCAAGGTCGCGACTGGTTGTACGCCGACTGCGATCGGTATGATCGCGGCGTCGCCAGGGAAAGCCCCATGGAAAACCTGGCGAACTCGCGACCGGTTTTCCATGGACTCACGGTGCGGATCGACTGGCCTGGCCGCTGGTCGGGTTCGTCTCGATAGCCGGCCGGCGAAGTCCGATCCGAGGTGTTCGCGACGAGACTCATTGAGGCCGCTTGTTCCCAGTTCACCCAGCTTGGGCGACACACGGCTTTCACCACAGAACAAAGGTGCCCAGCGGCTGGCTGGAATGCGGTGGATCGAGTCGACGGCGTGGGTGTGAGCCCAGTCGCATCGTGCGTCTCCAGGACTGTTTTGTCGCCGTCCTGGCTGGCTGGGTCGACGACGAGGGGACGTCGGTCTTCTTAACCTCCAAACACTGACCGGCTCGGACGTTTCTTCCCAGCCGTTGATCCTTACCCGCGGTGAGAGATGCCACAGGTTGCCCCGGTCGCCCGCCGAATCCTGGCGAATATCGAGAAGGTCATTCTGGGGAAACGCTCCGAGATTGTGCTCGCGCTGGTCGCCTACTTCTGCGAGGGACACATCCTGCTCGAGGATGTCCCCGGCGTGGCGAAAACGATGCTGGCCCGCGCCCTCGCTGGCAGCGTGGGCTGCTCGTTCAAGCGGGTCCAATGCACCCCCGACCTGCTCCCCAACGACATCACCGGGGCCTCGATTTTCAACCCCAAGACGGTCGACTTCGAGTTTCGTCCGGGCCCCATCTTCGCCCAGCTGGTGCTGGCCGACGAAATCAACCGCGCCACCCCCCGCACGCAGTCGGCACTGCTGGAAGCGATGGCCGAGCGGCGAGTCACCGTCGACGGGCAGACCTACCTGCTCGAACCCCCGTTCCTCCTCATTGCCACCCAGAATCCCGTCGACCACGACGGGACCTTTCCCCTCCCCGAGGCCCAGCTCGACCGCTTCCTGGTCAGGCTGTCGCTGGGCTACCCCTCGGCCGAAGAAGAGGCCCGGGTGCTCGACCTGCTCAGGCAAAGCCACCCCATCGACCAGCTGCAACCGGTCGCCACGGCTGCCGAAATCCTCGCCTGCCAGCAGGCGGTCCGCGAAGTCTACGTCGACCCCAAGGTGCGCGATTACATCGTCGCCCTGGTCCGCAACACCCGCGACCATCTCGATGTCGCCCTGGGGGGCAGCCCGCGGGCTTCGCTCGCCCTGTACCGCGGGGCCCAGGCACTGGCGGCAATTCGCGGCAACGAATTTGTGCTGCCCGACGACGTCAAAAAGCTGGCCCAGGCGGTCTTGGCACACCGCATGATTCTCAAGCCCGAAAGTCGGCTGCGACGCATGACCGCCGCCCAGGTGGTCGAGGACGTGGTCAAGCAGACATCGGTCCCGACCCTGTCGAAGTCGGGAGCCTGAGCATGCGGTGGGTGCTGGGTGCCGTCGCGGTGCTGGCCCTCGCCTACGCGTTCGAGCTGGGCCTGCTGGTCTACGCCATGCTGGTGCTGCTGGGAGTGCTGGCGGTCAGCCGGGTCATGACCCGCGAATGGATCGACCGCCTCGAAGTCGACCGCGAATGCAGCCGCCTGCAGTGCGCGCAGGGCGACAAGGTCGCCGTGCTGGTCCACCTGCACAACACCTCCCGCTGGCTGTCGATCGGCTGGCTGCTGGTGGAAGATTCGATTCCCCGCGAGGCCCTCACTCAGCGGCCTCCCCGCATCGAGCTCGACGGGCGGCGGACCGCCCTGCTGCAACTGGGCCCCCAGGGCCGCGACAGCCTGCGGTACCAGGTTCGCTTTCTGATGCGGGGCTACTATCAGCTGGGTCCCGTGCTGCTCGAGAGTGGCGACTTTTTCGGGCTCCATCGCCGGTTTCGCATCGAGACCCGCCCGCAGTTCGTGCTGGTCACTCCCCGCGTCATCCCCCTGGCCGGATTCGAGATTGCCTCCCGTCGCCCCCTGGGTGAAGTCCGGCTGGCCCACCGGCTCTTCGAAGACCCAACCCGCATTTCGGGCGTCCGCGAGTATCAGCCGGGCGATCCCCTGCGGCGGGTTCACTGGAAGGCGTCGGCCCGCACCGGGGTGCTGCATTCGAAGCAGTACGAAGCCTCGAGCGTGGTGGGGGTGACGCTGGTGCTCGACTTCCACAGCGACGAGTATCCCGCGCGAGAAGAGCCCAACCGCTCGGAACTGGCGGTCACCTCGGTCGCCTCGCTGGCGAATGCGGTCTGCCTGCTGGGCCGGCAGGTGGGGCTGGTGACCAACGCCCGCGATGCCGCCGACCGCATCCGCGAAGAGGGCTACACGGGGGAGTTTCGCACCCGGACGCTCGCCCGCCAGGTCGCCGAAGGGACCGGCCGCAGCGACCGGCTGCGACCGGTCATCGTCCCGACACGGCGGGGGCCGGAGCAGTTTACCCGCATCCAGGAAACGCTCGCCCGCGCGGAACTGACCGATGGACTGACACTCGCCCAGTTGCTGGTCGAGGCGGCCAGCCAACTCCCGCGCAATGCCACGGTGGTCGCCGTGGTGCCCGCCGCCTCCGAGCAGACCGCGCTGGCCCTGGGAGGACTGGTCCGCCGGGGCTACACCGTGGTCGCCATCCATGTGCTGCCAGACGAACAGACCAATCACGTGGACGCCAGCCGACTGCTGGCCGCAGGCGTCGAGGTCTTGCCCCTGCCCGATGAAGCAGCGCTCGCAACCCTGTGCGCGGCGGTCGCCCTCCGCTGACAGTTTTCGGTGGCTCCGGGTCCCTCACCGCTGGCCAAATCGTTTTCCTCCCGTCCTGTTAAGACAACGTCCTGTTAAGACAACGTTCCGGCAGACCACGTCCCGGCAGACCTCATTATTACAGGAGACCTCATTGCGGCAGACCTCGTCACGGCGTCGCTGCCTGTCTCGTCACGAAATGCGAGTGTCTCTCTGAGGGTCACGCTTCCCAATGACGATTTTGGTTAGAATGGCAGTCAGCCAAGCTTCGTTACCACAGTCCCTTTGACAGTTTCCGTTCCGCCCTGCCAGTCGCCGTTTTGCGGGGCGTCAGTCTCCGTCCCCGCCCAGCCTTTTGGTCCCGCTCGCAGGGACTGCGGCCGGCAGTCCTCTCCTCCTCCCCATCCACCCATGAGCCAGCGTCGTCGCGAACAGACTCTCGCCGACTATGTGGTCATCGCCCTCAGCCCGGCGTTGATCATGCTGCTGGTGGGGAGCCTGGTTTACTTCCTGCAGGATCTGCTCTACCGCGGCGATCATCCCGGCCGGCTGATGTGGGTCTTGGGACTGTTTGTCTTTGGGCAGGTGCTGGTCGCCCGCATCGGCATCGAAGAGGGAGTCGCTCACTCCCAGCTCTTCGGGCTCGCGCTGCTGGGGGCCGCCGGGCTCTTCTGCCTCCGCTTCATCCCCCTCTTCATTCCCGCCATGCTGCTGCTGGCACTGGTCGCCTGGTGCAGTTGGCGACTGACCCGCGACTGCACCTTCATCGACGACTCGGTCGATGCCTCGGGTGAAGGTCTGCTCCAGGCGACCCTGCAACCAGCGTCTGAACCGACCGCCGGCCCGTCAGCCTCGTCACAGCCTAACGCCACCGCAACGCCCCGCGTCGCCCCGAGCGCCCCCGCCTCTCCTTCCGCCCCGTCGGCCCCGGAATCGTCCAGTCCGCCCCGGTTTGAAGACCCGCGAGAAGTTCTCTCGCTGGCAGAACGCCTGGCCCTGGCCAACGAGCGCCGCAATCCTGCTCCCCCCCAAGAGGCGACTCGCCAGCGCGACCGGGAACACCGCGAACCAGCGCTGGCCAGCACGCGACCGAGGGGCACCAGCAAGCCCGGCTCGTGGGTTGTGTACTTCTCGCTCGCCGCACTCCCCCTGTTTGGGCTGGGCCAACTGCTCATTCCCGCGAGTGACCTGGTGCGGCGCCGGTATTCCTTCCAGTTGCTGGTGGTGTATGTCGCCGCCGCGCTGGGGCTGCTGCTGACGACCAGTTTCCTGGGGCTGCGGCGGTACCTCCGGCAGCGGAACCTGCAGATGCCCGCGCAGATTACGGTGCGGTGGCTGGTTTGGGGCGGACTGCTGGGGCTGCTGGTGCTGGGGGTCGCCGTACTCGTCCCCCGCCCGCAGGGAGAGTACTCCCTGACCCATTGGGTCGATCAGATCGATCAGCGGGTGGCGGCTTCCCGCTGGGCGGTCATTCCGGGGGGAGCGGGCGCGGGGGCGGGCCGGGTGATGCAGGCCGCCCCACCGCAGCAACCAGGGGCGGGCGAGGTCCCGCAGGGTCCCGGAGGGATCCCCAACCCGCAGGCCCAGATGGCCGGGGCCGACGGAAACCAGGCCGCCGCGCAACCCAATCCCGCAGCCAACCCCCAGGCAGCCGGTGCTGCCGAGCCCAACGCACCACAGGGCAAAACTGGCGCCGAGGGGCAAGGCGAAGGCCAGGGGCGGGGGCAGGGGCAAGGCCAGGGGCAGGGGCAAGGCCAGGGGCAGGGGCAAGGCCAGGGGCAGGGGCAGGGGCAACCGTCGCAACAGGGGGGCAAGGGCGGAGAGAACGGACAAGGCAAAGGGACGGGTCAGGGCCAAGCGCAAGGGCAGGGACCGGGCGAACAGCCCGGCGGAGCATCCGGCCGCGCGCCTCAACCTCCTGCGTCGGGTTCCCCTCGCGATGGCAATCCCAAGCCAGACACCAACCGCCCCAACAATCCCGATTCGCCCCAGGGTCGGCCCGCGTCACCAAAGGACCAACCGGGCCAACAGCCTCCCCCCGAAGGCAATCCGCAAGATCCGGCTGCTGGCGCCCCTCCCCAAAACCAGCGCGCACCCGCGGCACAAAACCAACCCGCCCCCGGCCAGCCCCCCCGTCAACCCAACGCACAACAACAACCCACCGCACAACAGCAACAGCCCAAGGCCCAGCAACAGCCGGCCCCCGCTGCCGGTCGCCCCGGCGCGGCGGGCAATCGCCCGGCGGACGCTCAGCGGCCTCAGCCGGGCAATCCGCCGCCGGCCGCGCAGCCCCCCGTCGCCCCTCCCGCACCTCCGCAGCCCCCCGCGACTCCTGGATTCCTGACCCAACTCCTGCAGTCGATGTCGCAATTTGGCGGCTGGTTCAAATGGCTCTTCTACGGCCTGCTGGCCCTGGGTGGCATGTGGCTGCTCATCCGCCACGGCGGTGCGCTCTGGGCCCTCTTTCAGGATCTGTTCGGGTGGAAGCGGTCTCGCGCCGACGCGAACCCCGCGACCGCACCCGCCGCGCCTCCCGCCCCCCCGCGTCCGTTCGCCGACTACGCCAATCCCTTCGCCACCGGCCAGGCCCGTCGAATGCCCCTCAAGGAACTGGCCGGGTACTCGTTCGAGGCACTCGAAGCGTGGGCTCGCGATTCACGCCAGCCCCGTGGTGCCGAGCAGACTCCCTCGGAATTCGCCCAGCAGGTGGCCCGCCGGAAACCGCAATGGAAGTCGGAAGTCACCGACGCCGCCGACGTCTACGTCCAGGTGGCCTATGCGGGCCGCGATCCCGCCGCCGGCCCCGAGGTCTTCGAACGCCTCTGGCGGCGCCTGGACGAATCGGGACGCTGAGCATCCCGGCTCACTCAACGCCCTTCACCCCCCAATCCCCACGCCGCCCCCCAGGCGCAGGCTTGGCCTCTCAGGACCCGGATTCATCAGTCCCGTGACGCGTTCGTTCTCCAAACGCTCGACCGAGGGGGGCAGGGACTATCCCCGGGGGTGGCACTCTTCGTGCACTGCCTTCAGTCGCGAGTGCTCGACGTGCGTGTAAATCTGCGTGGTCGCAATGCTGGCATGCCCCAGCAGTTCCTGCAGCGCCCGCAATTCCGCCCCTCCCGCCAGCATGTGCGTCGCGAAACTGTGCCGCAGCGTGTGCGGACTCACCTCGCCACTCGCCCCGGCCCGCCGGGCGTACTTCTTGACCATCGACCACACAAAGACCCGCGTCAGTGGACGCCCCGACCGGCTGATGAACAGCGACTCGGGTTGGCGAATCCCCGCCAGCAGCGGCCGCTCGTGCTGCAGGTACGCCTCCAGTGCCAACCGCGCGACGGGATTCAGCCGAACCACCCTCTCCTTGTTCCCCTTCCCCACGCAGCGGGCACTCGCCTGGTCGAGATTCACGTCCCGCAGTCTCAGTGACGTCACTTCCGACGCCCGGCAACCGGTCGCGTACAACACCGTCAACACCGCCCGGTCGCGCAGTGGAAACCGGTCTCCCACACCCGGTGCCGCCAGCAGGCGGTTGACCATGTCGGGACTCAGCACGTGCGGCAGGTGCTGCCACAACTTCGGGGAATTGAGCAGTTCGGCGACACTTTCCTGCAACACCGCTTCCAGCACGAGATACCGGAAGAACATCCGGATCGACACCAGGTGCCGGGCGATGGAGGTCGCCGCCAGGGGTCGCTCGTGCAGGTACTGCAGGTAGTTGGCGAGGATGTCGAGGTCGACCTGGGCAAGGTCGGCAACCCCCTTCGACTTCAGCCACTCCAGGAACTGGCCCAGGTCGGTCCGGTAAGCCGAGACGGTGTTCGCCGACATGCCGGCTTCAGCCTGCAGGTACTTGATGAAGTGCGGCAGATGGCTGTCGGCAGTCAGGGCCTGCACAGGGCGGAAACCAGAACCAGCCGGAGGACGCTTGCGGGGAGGCATAGTCGCCCCATCGACCAAGCGACCGCCCGGCTTGAGCCCCAACCACGATCTGCCGGTTGGGACCCTTGGGTAAAAGCGACGGAAGCGTCACCAAGGGCGCGGTGTTGACGCCAGCTGGGCCGCACCTCGGACGGATCTTGGCAGCACACTCGCGCGGCAAACCGCCCGCGGCCAAGGACTGCGTGACGTCACAACCCCGGCTATTCCCCCAGCCACCAGCGACGCCGCATGGGCCGCTGCGGAGATTGGGCGAACGCCTTGAAGGGGCATTCCTGCAGAGCCTCGGCGAGTTCGTCGAGAGAGTCGGTCAGGGGCAGGTTGTCGACATCGGCAGCGGAGATTGTTCCCCCCGCCAACAACCCCTTCCGCAGGAACTCGAACAGCGGTTGCCAGTAATCGACCCCCATGAAAATCAGCGGAAAATCGCGAATCTTGCGGGTCTGGATCAGGGTCGCCGCTTCAAACGCCTCATCCAGCGTGCCAAAGCCCCCCGGCAGAATGACGAATGCCTGCGAGTATTTGACCAGCATCACCTTCCGCACAAAGAAGTAGTGGAAGTCGATCGACAGATCGAGATACGGGTTGGGCCGCTGCTCCATGGGAAGCGTGATGTTGCACCCAATCGAATACCCCCCCGCCTCCCGGCACCCACGGTTAGCCGCTTCCATGATGCCCGGGCCGCCCCCGGTCATCACGTTGAAGCCCTCGCGGGCCACCCGGGCTCCCACGGCACGGCCCAATTCATAATGCGGATGCCCCGCCGGAAATCGCGCCGAGCCAAAGACCGTCACGCTCGGTCCCACAAAGTGCAGCTTGCGGAAACCGGTGAGAAACTCCTTCGAGATGCGAAACAGCCGCATGAGTTCGGCGGTTCGCGACCGGGGCCCTTCCAGCAGGGCCCGGTCTTCCTCAGACCAGACACGGCGACGACGGGCCTGGCGGCGGGTCTCGGGGGGGAGCGGGGGGCGCTCAGCCGGGGCTGGGCCGCTCGGCAAAGGAACGCTCGATTCGACAGAGAGAAGGTCGGTCATGGGTCCCAACCAGTGGGCTGGCGCAGTCAGAAGGAAAGTGGAGCAAGACCACCACCAGTGGCCTTCAGGGAATCTTACGGTCGGTTTCGGGGTGGCCCCAAGGGTCCGTGAGGGAAAACGGACAAAACCGCATTCAGGATCAACCGGTTGGCAAATCCAGACCTGCCATCGCGAAGGTGCGCGGCTGAGTGCCTCCCTCAAAGCGACCAGATGCCCCCCAGCTGGCTTCGCTCCAGGTCGAATCCAACCACCAGGTCAAGCAGCCGGGCTGTCAGTCGCAACAACCCGGCTCGGCGAGATTCCAAAAACAAGCCCGAGGGGCCTGTTCAACAGTCTGTCAACCAGATAGAATCATCTGTTCATATGGAACCCCGTGCCAGATTTCGGGGGGCTGCGAATCACAGGAGCGTCACCAGAGATGTCGGATTCGGTTGAAATTGAGGGGGTTCGCCTGTTTCTCGGGAAGCCCGACGCGACCCAGGGAGAGTGGATTGGCCAGCGGGAAGTGCTGAAGCAACTGCTCGCCTGCTGGCTGGTG
>CAIUHT010001341.1 GCA_903898975.1 uncultured Planctomycetaceae bacterium | reverse complement strand
GGGATGGAAATGCCCCCTCCGCTCTAATGGTGTTCGACGAGGCGGGCTCTCTTGATCTCGCTGTAGACAATCCCTTCAGGATTGAATTTCGCTCTTGGGGAGAACCCAGGGTATCCACCTGCGGTGGCTACCCTGGGCTAGGATATTAATCCCCTTCAGGGATTGTCCGCGCGATGCCGCATAGCGCTCGGGAAATCCAACTTGGAGCAACGTCCCCGTACACTGCCTCTCGACGAGGTGTGCTGCTGGTGGCACTGCTCCGGCTCACTGCTCTACCTCACTGCCCTGCCTCACTGCCCTGCCTCACTGCCCTGCCTCACTGCCCTGCCTCACTGCCCTGCCTCACTGCCGGGGCTCGCCCTGGTGCGAGCCCCGGTTGGCTGGGGTTCAGGCCGTGCGGTTGGTCAGCAGCCATCGCCATAGTTCGAACGGCGAGATCACCTTGGCGTCCGTCAGGTTCAGCGGGTTGCCACCGGGGAACGTGACCAGTGCCGGGCCCCGGGCCAGCAGGCTGTCGTACTGGGCGTTCCGCTGGTTGATGACCTGCGTGAACGCTTCCGACTGCGCCACCACGTAGGTCAGGTGCCCCAGCATGTTCTTGATCATCGTCAGCCGGCCCAGCTTGGTCTGCTGGTTCAGCCAGTAATCGCGCGACGTGGTCGACAGCGGGGTCCCCGGGTCGGTCATCAGCCGCCACAGCCCCTCGACAAACCGCTGGTCGGGAGTCCCGGTGGTGATGAAGGCCTGCGTGCGGCTGTAGACCGGGGCACTGTTGAGGAACCGCTGCTGCACGGTGAGCGGATTGCTGACCGAGCGGAACGTGCCCAGCCAGGTGGTGATTTCCGCGGCGGTCGCCGGCCGGCCCGCGTAGGTGATGAACCACGCCTGCAGCAGCAGCGTCCGGGCGGCGTCGGTCGCCGACAGGGTGTCGACTAACTGCGTCCGCCGCTTGAGATCGGTCGGGGCCTGGTCGAAGTAGGTTGTCCACTGCGTCATCTCTGCAGCCGTCGCCACCCGTTGCAGCACCTGCAGATAGGTCCGCTGCACATACCGCTGCGTGGCGGTCAGCCCCACCAGCAGCGGTTCAATCTCGACCGTCGACAGGTAGGGGTTGCCATTCAACGCGGCGATGTTCTGCGGCACCATGTTCTGCAGATTCTGGTGCGTGATGGACGAAGTCAGCGACTGCACGACGCCCCGCTTGACCCAGATGGGCTGACCGGCACCATCGTAGGTGAGGCTGTTGGTTCCCGTGCCACCATCGGCCCGCACCACCGCCGAGCCACCGGGGGTGAACTCAACGAGGAACTCGTCATCCCCGCTATTCCCCCGGACATCGACCAGCTGGAGCTTGCTCAGGGACTGGATGGTCAGTTGATCGCTGAACGCTCCCAGGTCGAGCACGTACGATTCGATCAGGCTGTGCAGAATATGGGCGTTGTCGGTCTCGAGCCCCGTGTCGGAGAGTGTGAATGTGTGCCCCAGCGTGGCGCCCAGGTCACTGATCAGCACGAGGTCGGAGAAATCGGTGCCGCTGAGGTCGACCTGCTGAAGCTGTGTGACACCGCGCAGGCCCGGGAGGGCAATCTCATAGCGGGCCGCCTGGCTGGCCCCGCGGACCGCCAGCTTGTCGGAGATGATCTGCCCCTGCGACTGGATGACCGCCGCGGAAGTTCCCGCACTCTGTCGAGTCAGCGCCAGTTCCACGCGGGCCTGCGACGTCGAGCCAAACGTCTGCAGTCGCGACCCGGGCTGCAGTTGCAGCTGGTCGGGAGCCCACAGTTGGATGCCCCCGGCCAACGATTCGATCTGGGCATTCGCGGCGACAATCAGCGACTGGCTGCTAAGGGCCCGGTCATGCACCCAGAGACTGACCTGGTCCTGGGCGCGGACCGTGGCGTTGACCTGCATGCCGACGGTGGTGTCGACCTGCAGTTGCCCCCCGGCGATCAGCCCGGGCAGGCGGCTGGAGGCCGAGACCAGCAGTGACCCGGTGTTCGAGAGCGCCACATCGCCGGTCATGCCGCGGGCCTGGAGTTCCGAGATCTCGGTCACCAGCGGGGTGGTCAGCTGTCCGACCGAGTTGCGGGCGTCGATCACCAGCTTCTGGGCGGAGATGTTGGGGGGCACCGTGGAGACGGAGGCCTGGGTGCGGGCTCCCGCCGAGGCCCCACTCATTCCGCTGGCCTGGGTGCCACTGCTCGCGACGACCGAGCCATCGGGGGCCAGCAGGGTGGCGGTGCCACCCGCGGTGATGGTGCCGACGTTGAGATCCCCCCCCAAGGCCAGCAGGGTGACGTCGTCGGTGGCGGTCATGTCGACCGTCCCGGCGTCGGGAATCTGGATGACCAGCGGCTGGCTGCTGGTCCCGACCGAGCCCCCCGACTGGATGTCGAGGTTGGCGGCGACAATGTTCGCGCCACCGTAGCTGTAGTAGAAATTCGAGACCGACAGCGACGCGGCGGTGGTCGACGCCCCAGTCATTCCAAGGTAGGCAGTCGCCTGCCCCAGGACCTGCAGCAGATTGACGGTGGGGTTGAAGTAGCTCTGGCTGGTGGCCCCCGTGGTGGTGTTCACCAGGGTGATCAGCAGGGTTTCGCTAATGCCATCGACGGTGGTGCCATTGGGGTTGTAGGTGACCACCACCTGGAGGGGGTCGGCGGGGTTGTACGACGCCAGTGTCTGCTGGCCCAGGTTGAACGCCGAGCCATTCGACCCCAGCCCCACCGTCAATCCCGCGCTACCCGCCAGGAACTGCACCGACACGCTGTTCTGGATGGAATTGGCGCCATCGGTGCCGAGGGTGGACCCAGCGCCGCCGATCGCGGCAGTGGCGCGAGGATCATTCTGGAGGGTGAGGGTCAGTCCGAGACCAGTCGCCGAGCCCACGGGGTTGATGACAAACCCGGTCGAGAACCCGTTCTGCCAGAGGGCGGGGCTGGGGTCCCAGGCGGCCCCCACCTGGTTGCTCAAGTTCGACTCGACCAGTTGGAGGATGGGATCAGGGGGGCTGGTGACCGCTCCCAGGCTGGCCGAGCCATTGGTGGTCCAACCCGACCCATTCCCGCTGAAGCCGCCAATCGAACCCTGGGCGATCTCCGTGGCCGGGGCGATGTCACCTCCGGTGGTGATGGCGACATCACCTTCGGCCTCCACCTGACCCAGCGTCAGCGTTCCCGACGCCTGGGAGATCCAGATCTCGTTGCCGTACAGGTTGACTGTGCCCGAGACATTCAGGGGCAGCGGGACGGAGGCGCTCTGCCCGACGTTCCCCCCGGCGGTGATGTCGAGCGAACCCGCCTGGATGACATTCGAGACGAACGAGAAGTTGGAAATGGTCTGGTTGGTGGTCGTCTCGGTGCTGCTGTTCGAGCCCGTGAAGCCCAGCAGCGCGGTCTCCGCTTTGACGAGCTTGGCGAGATCGATTCCCGTGAAGCTTCCCTCGGACTCCTGTCCGGTGACCGTGTCGGTGAGGGTGTACGACAGAATCTGAGTCGCCGGGTTGTACTGCAGGTTGACGTTCAAGGGATTCGCACCGAGTTCGACCGGGCCCGTACTGACCGGCGGCACCAACCGGTATCCATCCAACATCAAGTAAATCGCACCATTCGGATAACTGGAGCCCGATGTGGGGAGGCTGCCTGTGTTGATCAAGAACGCGACTGCAAAACCTTTGGCGAGCCCGGCCCCCAGCTGCCACGACTGAAAGTTTTGTCCCACGGCATTCGTGGCGTCCGGATTGTTCTGCAGCACAAACGCGAACCCTTCGGCCCGCTCGTTGGCTTCCATGGCGGCCTGACCGGAGTAGGTGAAGTTGGCCTCGAAGGCGGCCATGGTTGAGACCGGGAGCCCAAACCAGGCGGCCGAGCTGCCTTCCTCGAGACCAGTTCCAGTCAGCGTCAGAACGTTGTCGCTGACCGTGGGCATATAGGCGGCACCACCCGAGGTGACCGGCACCCAGGCGGCGGATCCCGCAGTGCCAGTCCCCGAGATTCCAGAAATGCCGTTCACCACAGGCGAGCCCAGCGCGAGCTGGAAATTCGAAATGGTCTGGGTCGAGGAAACTCCGCCCGTGCCTCCGGTGAAACCGATCCAGCCACTCTCGCTCCCCAACAGTTGGGCCAGGTCAACCTGGGTGTAGGACTTCAAGCCAGTGACGTTCTGCTGGGAGTCGACGAGTTGCACCGTCAGTGTTTCGGAGACGGCGTTGTAGACAATCGTCACCTGGATGGGATCTCCCAGGGAAAGATTGGGCCCCGCCGATTCCACGGCCCCCAAGGCCCCATCGAGTCCCAGGGCCAAACCGTCGTGGTAGAGGTCGATGCCCACCGCCAGGCTGTTGCCAATCCCCGCATAGCCCAGCCCGCTACCGACGCTTCCGAGGGCGGCGGTCCCGGCCGCGGCGTTCTGCACCACGAAGGCGATTCCATCGGCCCCGTTCGCGGTCCCGGTGTAGGTGAAGTTCGCGACAAAGCCGTAGGCCAGTGCCTGGGGGGTGTCGAACCAGATCGCGTTGGCGTTGTAGTCAATGCCCGATTTGGTCAATTGCAGCACGTCGCTGTCGACCGTGGCGGTGAAACTGCCGGTGCTCGTGATCGTCCACCCTGTCCCATTGCTGTTGAAGTTCGAGAGTGTGCCGAGCTGGGTCGGCAGGGTGGTCACCGCCCCGTCCGCCTCGATGTGCAGCGCCCCCGTGCTGGTGGCCGACAGCACATTGAGATTCCCACTCACCTCAACCACCGACACCTGCGAGCCCGCCACACTCAACGTGCCATACGTCGGCAGGTCGATGAACAGCGGCACGTCGAGGGGCACCTGCACCCCAATGGGGGTGATCCCACTCGGGGTGGGGCCGTAGGTGTAGGTGACGATCAGCCCGTTGCTGTCGGTCCCCACCATCTGCAGCGACTGCCCCTGGCTGGTGGCATACGCGAGTGCCGACCGCTGACTTGCCGTCAGCGTCTGGTTCTGGATATCGGTGATACTGATCACTGTCTGCTGATCAACCAGCCCCACGCCGTTCGCCGCCGACAGGATCAGGTTCTGCGCGACAATCTGCGGCTCCACAGCCGGGCTGGTCTGGTTGGGCTTGGAACTGAGCGAGTTGAGTTCCAGCACCGACAGATCCGAGAACCCGTAAGTGGCCCCAAAGGTGAGCTGGGCCACCTGCGACGGCGAGGCGGTGAATTCGTAGGTCGGGTCGTACGCCGCAAACTGCGGCTGCGTCTCCCACTGCGTGTCAAACACCACCGGGTTCGAGAAGATGGTGACACAGCTCTGTCCCAGCTGGCTGACAAACTGCTGGGTCTGGGTGGGGGTGGGGGATGTGCCCGCCGGGAGGTTGAGCGCGGCACTCACGG
>CAIUHT010001340.1 GCA_903898975.1 uncultured Planctomycetaceae bacterium | reverse complement strand
GGCGGGTCGAGTTCCCCACGCGTCGCTCCGCGTGGCGAGCCGGGGGGCTGCGGTGCGGTTCGCATCGCTGCGTCGATTGGTGAGGCGTTGAGTGGTGATGAGGTGATGAACCGAGCGGTCGTGGTGCATCGAGGGGTGGTGCATCGCGTGGTGGTGCGTGCGCTGGGATGGGGTGGGCCGGTAGGGCTCGGTCGGCAATTCGCGGACGGTGCAGCATGTGGAATCGTGCGGATCGGCGACAACGGCAGACGCGGGTCGTGGCGGGGGCTCTCGCCCTCGCCGCCGGCGTCGGCTGGCTCCCCCTGGCCGGGGGCTGGCCGGCCCTGCGCCAGGCCCGGCACGAACTGGGCGCCCTCGCCACCGACCGGCTCTTTCCCGAACAGTCGGGGCTTTCGGTTCAGGTCCCCGAGGCGCTCGGCGTGCTGCCGGGACACCTCGTCCATCGCGCCACCGCCGATGGCAGCCCCGAGATTGTCGGCCGCGTCGCGGGGGTGACGCGCGAAGCGGGCGGGCTGGCACGCGTGCAGCTGCAACTGGCCCCCGGCAGCCTCGTGGGCCGCGAGCATGGCTGGGTGCTCCGTGGCGTCCCCGCCACCCAGGGGCTCGAACAGTCGGTCCGCATGGTGGTCAGTCCCGAGGCCCCGCTCGATGAGGCCAAGCGGGCCCGCGACACCCTCTGGCCGGTCATCGAACGGGAGATTGTCCCCGGCCTTACCGACAATGTCCTCCGCGAAATGCGGACCCTGGTCACCGGGTTGGATGACGAAGAGTCGGAACTGCTGCTCGGCGCCATCGAAGAACTCCGCGACAAACTCGCCCCGCATGAAGAAGAACTGATCAACCGCCTGTCGGAGCGGGCCTGGCAGGAAGTGGGGGTCGAGGGGGTCGCCTCGGGGCTCTGGCGAATTGCCCTGACCGGGGCCGACAACAGCCGCAAGGATGTCCGCGACTGGTTCCTCGAACGCCTGGGTTACGAACCGAAGAACGACCGCGAACGGGCCGAGTTCCTCGAAGAGAAAACCCGTGCCGCGCTCAAGCTGGCCATGGAAGAGGAACTCGCCCGGTTCTGGGAAGACCATCACGCCGAGATCACGAGCCAAGCCGAGGGGGTGCTCGAAACCCGCAAGACCGAACTGGTGCGGATGCTCCGCGAGAGCTGGGGCCCCCGGCTGTTCGAGCGGGCCTTCGCCCCCGCCTGGCTCCAGGGGGAAGAGGCAGTGGTCCAAGCCCTCGATGGCTACACCCGCGACTTCGCCACCCGCCGGTTGATTTCCGACACCGGCGGACCCCGGCTGTCACTCGCCCACGCCCTGCGGGGCGTACTCGCCATCAGCGACGCCCCCCTCCTGGTGCTGGAGCCCCGCCCCCAGGCCCCCGCGGGCGACATCCGCTACGAGCCCTTCCTGCCGTAAAGCCCCCCGCGTTCGCCAGCCAGCAGGCTGGACACCGCGTCTCTCGCGCGTCCGCACATCACGACTCTCACACCGCACACCGCTGCCGCTCATACCGCTGCCCCTCATCCCACCGACCCCCCCGACGGGGTCTCGCCCCGCGTGACCGATCGCCCGTTGAATCCGCCGCCCCATTCGTCCGCCGGTCACCCCGAGAGCCCGCAGGCTCCCGTGCCACCCGCAGCACCGCCTGCCGCACCTCCCGCTGCCGAGGGGGGTGTGGCAGGCAGTGCTTCACCCGCCGTGCAACTGCGTCTCGATGAGCTGCGGGTCACGCTCGCGAACCGCGAATTGGTGCTGCAGCAGCCGGTCGCCCTCTCGGCGGGCCGGCTCTACCTCGTGACCGGTCCCTCGGGCAGTGGCAAATCGGCGTTCGCCCGGGCCTTGCTCGGCTTTGGCGAACTGGTGGTCCCCCCCACTCCCACCCGCGGACAGGTCACGCTGGTGACCCCCGCGGGCTCGCTCCCCATTCACTCCCGGCAGGGCTATCACTCCGCCTCGCGCGAAGAGATCGCCTTCCTGCCTCAAGCCGAGCGGCTCGGGTTCCTGGACGGGCTGACCACGCTCGAAAACCTCAGCCTCTTCAGCCATCTCCCGGCTCAGGCGGGAGCCGAGCAGGCCCGCCAGCTGGCCAGCCGCTTTCATCTCGCCAACCTCCCCACGCACCTCTCCCGGGCATCGGGAGGAGAGCGGATTCGCCTCTCGGCGGTGCGGGGCCTGCTCCCCCGGCGACCGGGCGGGGGCCTGCCTCGCCTGGTGATCGCCGACGAACCCACCGCCGGGCTCGACCCCCGGGCCGCGCGGGCGTTGGCCGACGAACTGGTCGAACTGGCCACCGGCAGTGACTCGCTGGTGCTGGTCATCACGCACGAACCGCACTGGTTTGTCGAACGCGACCCGGGTGAGACCGCTCCGCTGCCCCCAATCGAAGCGGCCGCGCCCCCCCCGACAGCGTCGGCATCGAACCCCGTCGCCGCCGACCCCCTCACCACTGACCCCGTGACCGCGGCCCCCCAGGTGCTGCTGGCCGAGGTGGTGGGGGAGGGACGTCGCTCGGCCCGGGTGGTGGGCCGACTGGAATTGCAAGCGGCGGGCCCGGGGGCGGGCGTCGCCTCGTCGCGCGGCGAGGGAGCAGGGGCCGAAGGGGCGGTCGGGCTCGGTTGGGGACACCGACTCTGGGCGGCGTTCGAAAGCGTGGGCAGCGTGGTGCTGGTCCCGCTGGCACTGGCCTGGAGCCTGCTCTGGGGACGCCGCCTGGGACGGGCGGCCCGGGTCGCCCTCGCCGACGGTCTGCACCTGGGCACGCAACTCTTCGCCCTGGCGGGCAGCCTGCTGGTCGCCACCACGGTCGCCTACTTCATCTTCGAGCAGACCCCCCGCCCCGAACTGGTCGAGCCGCTGCTGCTCCCCGAGATTCTCAGGGCGACGGGGCACACGCTGGTGCGGGTGGTTTTGCCCCTCGCCGCGTGCACGCTGGTGGCGACCAAGCTGGGCGCCGCCCAAGCGGCGCGGTTGGCCGCGGGGGTCCGCCAGGGTCTGCTCGAGACACTCGCGCTGGCCCGCTGGCCCATCGAAAACTACGCCCTGCTGCCCGCCGTCGCCGCCCAGGTTGTGGCCATGACCGTGGCGACCGCGGTCTGCCTCGCGGCAGGCGTGGTGGCGGCCAGCCTGGTCTACACCCTCGGCCACGCCCGGGCACCGCTCCCCCTCTCGGTCGATCTGCTCCTCTCGGGACTGCGGAATGCCCCCGGGTGGGAATGGTATCTCGCGGCGAAGGTGCTCTCTTCAGGCCTGCTCGCCGGGACCATCGCCGCCTGGTGCGGGGGCACTCCCGGCAGCGCCCGCGACGATGTCGCCGAGGCGGTCCACCGCACCCTGCTCTGGGGAGTGCTGTGCGTCATCGCCTGCCAGTGCGTGTGGATCATCGCCGAGTTCGCCAATCAGCCCTGACGGCGCAATCGCGGTCGCAGGACCGCGACAGGGTCACCGTAGGTGCGCGGTGGTGCGACTGGTCCGCGGTGCGGAGCAGACCTCCACCGGCGTGTCCGTTTTCCTCAGCCGGGC
>CAIUHT010001339.1 GCA_903898975.1 uncultured Planctomycetaceae bacterium | reverse complement strand
TGAGGATGCGAGTGGTGCCTTTGGCAAGTGTGGCTGCAGTGAGGATGTTGCAGGTGCCGGTTACGGTTGGACCAGCGGGGCCCGCGAGGTTGATGTCGGTACCGCGGAGCTTTGGGGCGGAAGCATGGACAAAGCCATCTGAGATGCGGATATCGGCGCCGAGTGCGGTGAGTCCGCGAAGATGGAGATCGATTGGTCTTGGGCCAATCCGGCAACCGCCAGGGAGTGGGATTGCAGCTTTGCCATAGCGAGCGACGAGGGGGCCGAGGAGGCAGATACCGGCGCGCATGCGGCTGACGAGTTGAGGGTCCGCGGGATTTGGGGGGGCCTGCGGTGGTTGAATACAGGCCTGCGAGGCGGGACTGTGATCCTGAAGGCCGGGTTGTTTTGGGCAGACAATTTGCGCGCCGACGGAGCAGAGCAATGCCAGCATGGTGTCGATGTCAGCGAGCTCGGGGAGGTTCCGGATACAGGTGCTGCCCGGGATCGCAAGGGTTGCAGCAAGAATCGGCAGTGACCCGTTTTTGCTGCCGCTGATGTGGACGGTGCCGTTGAGTGGAATGCCGCCATGAATTCGGAAGAACTGCTGCAAGGCTGTCTCTCAGTTGCCGGTAAAGGCGGCCTGCACTATGCGGTCCCGGCCCGCACTGTCCTGGTGGATGCGGCAATTGGAGAAGCCGGCCTGCTGGAGCAGCGTGCATACGGTGGAGCACTGCTGGGGGTCCAGTTCGAGTGCAATAAAGGCATTGGGGTTGAGAATTTGAGGGGCTTGCTGGAGGATAGAGCGAACAACTTTGAGACCATCGGGGCCGGCATAGAGAGCGGCGGGCGGTTCGTGGAGATCCACTTCGGGTTGCAGCTGGCCGCGTTCGTGGTCACAGACGTATGGAGGATTACTGACGAGCCCGTCGAAACGCGTGGGGGAATCGGATTGCAGGAGCGGCAGGAGGGTATCGCCCTGAATGAGCGAGATGCGATTGGCAACATCGTGTTTGGCAGCGTTGCGGGCTGCGATTTGAAGGGCGTCGGGCGAAATTTCGGTGGCGGTGAGCTGTATCGCAGGGCGCTGGCGGGCAAGCGTTACTGAAATGCACCCAGAACCGACACCCACTTCGAGCAGTTGCAGGGGTTGATTGGGGGGAATGAGTTCGAGGCAAACGTCGACGAGGGTTTCGGTTTCGGGGCGTGGAATGAGCACAGATGGGGAGACTTCGAAAGAACGACCATAGAATTCGCGATGACCAACCAGGTACGCGATGGGTTCGCGTTTGGAACGTCGTGTAACGAGTTCGCGCATGGCGGAACGCTGAGCGTCGCAGAGGGGGGTGTTGAAGTCTGTGTAGAGGCGAATACGAGGACAATTGCGGGCGTGGGCAAGCAGGAGTTCAGCTTCCAGACGCGGGGATTCGATGCCTTTTTGGCGGAGAAAACCTGTTGTCCATTCGAGAATGCGCTGGACGGTCCACACGTCGGAATTTGCAGGAGCGGGGGTGGCTGCAGCGGTGGCGATTGATGGAGTGTTCATGTCGGCAGCTGCTTTGGGAGAATGAGGGACGAGATGTGGCCGGGCACAACCGGCGACCGCGAATCATAGCTGTTTCATGATTTTCGCACAGAGAATATTCGGAAACCCATGATTTGTCAAGCTCAATTAGGGTGTTAAATTTAAAAGTACTACAATACCCTATTGACAACCTCTATGCGTGTTGCTACGATGATAATCATACATGCGACAAGTTTGCGTACTCAATAAAATCCTGGCGCAGGGGCATCCGAATTCTGTGGCGGCCTGTGGTTTTGGTGGCATGCTGCGTGTTCCCTCCCTGTCCCGCTTGACTCTGCGAACTCAGCTGTTAGCGTGCCGGATGGTTTTCAGAATTCTGGTTCTCTGTGCTGCCAAATTGTGACAATGGTGCTGAAATGAGTCTGCTCAGATTTCCCGCATTATGGATTCTCTTTGCTCTGCTGCTGCAGGGCGTGCCGGTTCGCGCTGAATTGCTGGCGGGCGCTGCGAAGAGAGAGATCACGGATCGTAACACTCCCTTTAACGATCCTCTCTTCGTGCGAGCGCTCGTGTTGAAGCAGCAGCAGACTGTTGCGGTGCTGATTACGGTCGATGCAGTCTCGATCGGTGGAATTGGCCACATTCGGGACAGTTATTTATCCGAAGTTCGGGCGGCCCTTCAGGACGCTCCCGGAATAGCGCCGCTCAATGTATTCGTGAATGCCAGTCACTGCCACGGGGTGGTGTGTGCGGATGTGGCGGAGCGAACAATCGAGGCAGTTCGCGAGGCATGGGGAAAGCTGGAGCCGGTAAAGGCTGGTGCGGGAGTGGGGCAGGAGGTGCGGATCATGGAGAATCGGCGACTGCGGCTGGGGGATGGCAGCGAAGCCGACGTTCGCCGCGCATATGCTCTTCCGTGGGATGATGAAGTGGCCGGAATTGGCCCAGTGGATCCGGAAATCGGCCTATTGCGTCTCGATCGACTCGATGGGCGCCCGCTCGC
>CAIUHT010001338.1 GCA_903898975.1 uncultured Planctomycetaceae bacterium | reverse complement strand
TCTTAGACTTTGCAACGCAATGGCAACCTGCTAGCATCGACATAACGGGCTCTGACACTAGCAGCGGGGCGGGATCCTCCCCAACGGCGCAGCGCAGACTCGACCGGTCCACCTACTGTAGCAGCCCCACCCACTCACTTCGACCACGCAGCAACTCTCCGTGCCGTCAGCAGGCAACACTCCTCACTCCACACGCCCCAATTGCAGCTGCCTCAGATTCGCCGCTAGACTTCGCACCAGCGGCGGAACAGTCGAGGGGCAGGGGCCCGCCGGCGTTTCTCCCGTTTTCCCCGAGTCGCTCCGAGGTGCCTGATGCGTCGCTTGTTTACCGCCGTCACGCTGGGGGTTGTGCTCGCGCACGCTGCCCGCGCCGCCGACCCAATTCTCGCCCCGGGGGCCAAACCACAACTGCTCGCCGAGGAAGGGGCCGGCGAAGGCCCCGCCTGGCACCCGCAGCTGGGCTTGCTGACCAGTGGCGGCGGCCACATCTACCGCCGCGACCTGCAGGGTCGGCAGTCCATCTTTCGCCAGAATGCCGGGTCGAATGGGCTGCTGTTCGACCGGCAGGGGCGGTTGATTATCGCCGAGCCGGTCAAGCGCCGGGTCTCGCGTCTCGAGGCAAATGGCGACCTCACCATCCTGGTCGACCGCTACGAGGGGAAGCGGTTCAATCAGCCCAACGACCTGGCGCTCGACTCCCGGAATCGGATTTATTTCTCCGACCCCCGCTACGGAGATCGCGAGGGAATGGAACTGGCCGATGCCGCCGGTCGCAAGATTGAAGGGGTGTACCGGATCGACCCCAACGGGACGGTCGCCCGCATCATCACCCATGAGGTCGATCGCCCCAATGGGCTGGTGATCACTCCCGACGACAAGTACCTGTTTGTCGCCGACAACAACAACGACACCGAAGGGGGGGCCCGCAAGCTCTTTCGCTTCAACCTGCAGCCCGACGGCACCGTCGACTTCGCCTCGCAGAAACTCATTTACGACTGGGGGCAGACCCGCGGGCCCGACGGGATGAAACTCGATCGCCTGGGGCGGCTGTATGTCGCCGCCGGACTGAATCGCTCCAACCCGCCATTCGAAACACAGCCCGAGCCGACGGCGGGGGTCTATGTCTTCTCTCCAGAAGGGGAGCTCCTCGAGAAGGTGCTGATTCCCCGCGATGAAGTGACCAACTGCGCCTTTGGCGGTGCCGATCTCAAGACCCTGTTCGTCACCGCGGGGGGCAGCTTGTGGGCGATTCCGATGGCGACCCCCGGCCGGCCCGTGTTCCCCGCCACCCCCTAGGTGCCGACCGCCCCGGCCACCCGTTCCGACCACCTGTTTCGACCACCCGTTCCGAACGGCCAGCGATGAGCCACCAGTTGCCGATTGTCGGCGCTTGACGGATTGCGCTTCACGGTTGGCACTTCACTTTCGACTTGCAGCGGTCGGCTGAGGTCGGTTCGCTCCCGCCGCTGGGCTAGCGGGCGACAAACTGCAGGGCGAACAGGTCGGCGTCCTTGAGCCAGAATCGCAGCCGGATTGGTTGACCGGCCAGCGAGCTGAGGTCGGACCCGCCGCGCCACTCGACCACTCGGTCGAGGTCGTCGGTATTCAATTCGACACAGTCGGCCAGGGCGAAGCCCGGGAGCGCTTCGCCTGCGGCGTTCTGGATCTCGACCTTCACCCCTCCCGCAGCACTGGTCGCCAGGTTCAGGCTCAGTCGGTTGCCGGTGAAGGTCAGGGGGTGCGTCCGCAACTCCCCGGGCTGGTAACCGGCATGGACCGCAGCCAGTCCATCGGTGCGAAAGACCAGGCGCTCGAGGTGATGCCCCGGCTGCCCGTAGTTGCGCTGCACGTACATCGACATTTCCCCCGGGCCGGTCGGGACGAGTCCGCGGGCGGGGTAGTTCGAGCGGGCCGTCCAGTTCCGCAGGTCGGGACCGGGCCGCACGAGTGACTCGAGAAAGGTGCGGTCATAACGGTTGCCCCCGCGGCTGGTCAGCAGCACGGCGTCGGAGGATTCCAGCTTGAGATCGCGGTAGTTTTCCGGGCTTTCCAACCGCAGTGCCGCGACCTGGG
>CAIUHT010001337.1 GCA_903898975.1 uncultured Planctomycetaceae bacterium | reverse complement strand
GGCCGGGCCATGCTGGGTGGGACTGGACTGAACTCGATTGGATTGGACTGTGGCTCCTGGGTTTTCACACCCGCAGTTGTTGGCTCGCCAACCGCAGGTTCTGTCAGCATACCGGATCGTCCCGGCTCGATTACAGGTGAGTTTTCCCCGAGAGTTGAGGCCTCGAACCTGCCGGCTGAAACGTGAACCCCCCGGGGCTGGCCGCAGGTTTCTGTTTAGACAAGTCCCTGCAGGGTGCCCCCGGATTGAGCCGGAAGCTGATTGGCTCGCCCGGTAGGGCCGTACCAGTTCGGCACCCGCTTGAGCCCGGGGAATTGGCTGTCCGCGGCATTTCGCGTGGCGGGGTGAGGCGGATCGCGGTTACACTGGGCGTCCTTCGGTCTGGCCGCGTTGGTTTCCGCTCTTCCGCGTGACAGCATGCCTGAGTTCCCCCTGCCTCACCGCCAGTTCGTTCACAGCCGACGCGACTTCCTCACCCACTGCGGTGGTGGGTTTGGCGGGCTGGCCCTCTCGGCACTCCTCGCCCAGGATTCCGTCGCTTTCGAAAACGCGACCGCCGCGGGTTCTGGGACAGCGATCTCCGGTCGGGTGGCTGCCATGAGCCCGGACGAGGCGACCCGGGCGCGGCCCGCGCATCTCCCGGCGACCGCCCGGTCGGTCATCTTCCTCTTCATGGATGGGGGGCCAAGTCATCTCGACACGTTCGACCGCAAGCCGGCCCTGAATGACCACGCCGGCCAGCCTCTCCCCGCCAGCATCGAGCGGGTGATCACTCCGATGGGGGTGTCGGAAAACCCGGTCCTCGCCAGCAAACGGGCCTGGCGGCAATACGGAGAGAGCGGGCTGGAGGTCTCCGACTGGTACCCCAAGGTCGGGGAGTTCGCCGACGATCTGTGCGTGCTCCGTTCATGCCACGCCGATGGTCTGAACCACGTCGGCAGCGTCTGCCAGATGAACACGGGTTCGATCCTCGCGGGGCGACCCAGCCTGGGGGCCTGGGTCAGCTATGGCTTGGGGAGCGAGAATCAGAACCTGCCGGGCTTTGTGGTGCTGCTCGATGCCGATCGGGAACCACCGGGAGGCAACCGGGTCTGGGGGACAGGCTTCATGCCGGCGACCCACCAGGGGACCCGCTTCCGGAATGGGGCGACCCCGGTGCTGAACCTGGCCCCTCCCGCGCTGCTCGAAGCGGGCCAGCAGCGGTCGAAACTCGAGTTCATCCAGGAACTGAACCGCCGGCACCTGGCCCAGCGGTCGGGGGACAGCGACCTCGAAGCCCGCATCGCCAGCTATGAACTGGCGTTTCGCATGCAGGCCGAGGCACCGCTGGCGGTCGACCTGGCCAGCGAAACCGCCGCGACGCAGAAGGCGTACGGCTTGAACGACAAGGGGACCGCGGCGTTCGGGCGCAACTGTCTGCTGGCCCGACGGCTGGTGGAGCGCGGGGTGCGGTTCGTGCAGCTGTATTCGGGCTCGGGGAGCCAGTGGGACGCGCACGCGAAGATCGAAGAGAACCACTCACGGCTGTGCCGGTCGACCGACGGCCCAATCGCCGCGCTGCTGGGCGATTTGAAGCAGCGAGGACTGCTGGACGAGACACTGGTGATCTGGGGGGGCGAGTTTGGCCGGACGCCGATGTCGGAAAAAGGGGATGGTCGCGACCACAACCCGTACGGCTTCTCGATGTGGCTGGCGGGAGGTGGCGTGAAGGGGGGCCAGGTGGTGGGAGCGACAGACGACTTCGGCCTGAAGGCGATCGACCGCCGCATCCATGTGCGGGACCT
>CAIUHT010001336.1 GCA_903898975.1 uncultured Planctomycetaceae bacterium | reverse complement strand
CTGAAACCGCTGGAGTTTTCACTTCCGGCCGCGCCGGCCCCGGCCCCTCTCGGGGCTCCCGTCGAAGTGAATTACGCCGTCAACAACGACGGCACCTACTTCCCGCGGGTCTCCGCCACGCATGTTGGGCCGGGGACCACGCTCGACAAGGTGCAGGATGGCAACGCCTGGTATCTGCAGCATCCCCCCAACCGCTTCAGCTTCGCCGGCTCCCGGCAGCCCACCGACCGGCTCGAGGTGGATCTCGGAACGGAACGGCTGGTGCACACGGTCAAGCTGTACCTGCTGGACGATTCGCAACTTCCCGACGGCGTGCTGGCTCCCCCGTCACGCATCGAGGCCGAGTTCTGGAGTCAGAACGAGTGGCGTCCCCTGCCAGTTGCATCCGAGGTCTTGAACCAACCCCAGGGACGACGCCCGACGACCTTGCGGTTCGACCCCCGGCCCATCTCGCGGTTGCGGTTGACCTTTCACCATGCCCTGCCCAGGTTCACCGGGTTGACCGAAGTCGAAGTGTGGGGATCGGCGACATTGCCGATCGCGGTGGCTCCTCCCCCGGCGGGGAATCTCGCCTACAACCCGGGTGACCGGGAGTTTCCCAAGGCGACGGCGACTTTCACCGAACGGTTTGGCGGCAAGCCTCAGGCGGCACTCGATGGCAAGACCATCTTTCTGCCCACTCCCATGAATCGCTGGACCAGCTACGAATCGAAAGACCTGAGCGACTGGCTGGAGATCGACTTTGGCAAGCCGACCGAGTTTCGGCGGGTCGACCTGGCGATCTACGACGATCGAGGGGGCGTGCAGCCTCCCAAGAGCTACCGCGTCGAATACGAATCGGGGGAGGGCTGGGTGGCGGTGACCGAAACGGGACGCCGACCAGAGAAGCCGACGGGCGGAACCTGGAACGAGCTGCGATGCGAGCCGGCGAAGTCGCGGCGCTTGCGAATTGTCTTCGAGCATGCCCACCCCGCCCGGAGCGGAGTGACTGAAGTGCAGGTCTGGAACGAATGACCTCTGCGTGACGGCCCGTCAGCTCAGCAATTCGTCGACCACCTCGCCTGCGACGTCGGTCAGGCGGACGTCGAGACCACGGTGGCGGTACGTCAGCCGGGTGTGGTCGAGCCCAAACAGGTGCAGCAGCGTGGCGTGAAAGTCGTGCGTGTGGATGGGGCGATCGGCGACGTGCCAGCCCAGTTCGTCACTGGCTCCCACCACCTGGCCTCCCTGCACCCCACCTCCCGCCAGCCACATGCTGAAGCAGTGGGGATGATGGTCGCGACCGGCGGCGGCTCCCGAGCGGGCATTCTCGGTCAGCGCCGTCCGTCCAAACTCTGTCGCCCAGACCACCACGGTCGAGTCGAGCAGGCCGCGCTGCTTCAGATCCTGCAGCAGCGCGGCGATGGGTTGATCGACCTCGGCACACTGCCCAGGGCTGCATGGTGAAGCACGTAATCCACCCCCTGCACGGCGCTTTTGCATACCTTCTCCTTCCTGATATCCCCCGATATCAACCGGAACCTCT
>CAIUHT010001335.1 GCA_903898975.1 uncultured Planctomycetaceae bacterium | reverse complement strand
GCGCGGCGGTATTGATGAGGCGGAACCAGGTTCCGGTGCTGGTCCCGGGGATGCGAACCCGAGCCACGCCATTGCTGAAGTAACCCTTGGTCTGGTATTGGGTCCAGGTTCCGCGAGGCACCACGATTGCTCCCGAGTAGGGCAATGTGGCTGTGGGCGTCAACGCAACAATGGAAGTCGACGTGGACGCGCGACCCGACAGTGTGGGCAACGGCCGAATGAGCTGAAAGCCGGTGCAGATTTTGTCGGTGGTGTTGACGATCAGGCGGATACCGCGGAGGTCTTTGGCCTGCATGGCGCGATCGCGGGCCGACAGGAAGGCCGACTGGGCTGAGCGGGCCGCCGAGCGGATGCGGTCGCCCCCCCGGTTGCTGTTGAATGCCATGAGCGTCACGCTGGCCAGCAGCACCAGGATGCCCATCACGACCAACAGTTCGACGAGGGTGAACCCCTCCCGCCGCGGTTGCCGAGCCTGCATCTGTCACCTCGCCAGAAAAACCAATCACCCCAGCCCGACGACACCACCCACCACGCAGCCCCGTGTGTAAGGGGAGCAGCACTGCGTCTCCGACGTCTCGGTGTATTATCCCGCATCACCTCTCGCCCGGCAATGGGGCAAACGACGAGGACCGCCGGGTGTCTGGGCCAAATCCCGCCAAGTTTACCGCAAACGCACCAGGATCTCCCCATGGCAAGCTGCGGGTGGGCTTGATCGCCCAGTGGCCAGCCCCGCGTTCCATCACCTCCCGTGGCGGTCCGTGCAAAGAGACGGGCCACTCACGCCTCGATGTGCGGCCGACTCCCTGGGCCAGGCGAAACGCAGTCGGGGCGGGACAACCCATCGATTCCCGCCCGAATCAAGATCTTGCCGCGTGATCAATCGGCGAACAAGAGGTGCTGCTGGTGCGGCCCTTGGGTTTTCAGTTGATAGGTGGTCTGTCCCCGGCGGGAGGGGGTCCGCTCAAGCAGTCCCTCCCGACTCAACCAATTGAACAGCGTGCGGATCTTGCGGTAGAAGGTGTCGAATCCGCGGATGTCATGCGGCAGTCCCTGCTGCTCGGGCCACAACTCAAAGGCCGCCTGTTTCGCACTCGCCCCGGGAATCGAGCAATACAGGGTGCGACGATGGACAAGTTGCAGAATCTGCTGGTGGAGCGCGGTTGGCAGCCGGGCATATCGCTCCCCCAGCAGGCTGGAGACTTCCTTGTTGTAATCTCGCTTCGAGAGTTCCTCGCAGACCACATACACGGGATACAGGGGATGGCTGGCAGAGTGCTCCCGCACCAATTCAGAGGCGCGCAGGGTCTCCAGTTCGCGGGTCTGATTGTTGTCTGGGGTCAAAAGAACCGTGAAGAGCCCGCGGGCGTTGGCCCGCCCCGATTTGAGCAGGTACGCCAGCACCCGCCGCTGGGCGTCGGTCAGTTGACCTCCGCCCAGCCTCTCGGCGAAAAACCGGTCGAATGAGGCGAACCAGTGAGTGGTCTCATCATCCAGCAGGGTTCCGGCAGGCAGGCGCAGCTCGACTTCATTGAGGCGCAGCTGATACTCGGGCAGGCCAATCTGATTCTTCAGGCACAGATCCACCAGGGACGACATGCCGGCGGTGCGCCCCTCCCATTTCGCCCATGTCGACAGCACATTGGCGAGCGCTGGGTTGGGGGCTTGCGCGGAGGGGATGAGCCGACGGATTGGCACTGGGTCGTCGGGGTCGCTGACCACCCACAGCGAGCGGGCAATCTCTCCGGGATTGCGGATGCGCAGATCAAGCCCAGGACGAATACTGACAACGACCTGCTTATCCACCTTGTAATCTCGATGGGCCAAGGCGTTGTTGATGATTTCCCGCAGCAGATCCTCGGGATACTGGGGCAGAAAAGTCCCGCCCCCATGGGGGGTCAACCCCACATGAATCTGCCGCAAGACGTACCGCAACGTCTCGTCCATCAACTGGGGGACATGGCCCGAGAGAACTTGCCGGTCCCGGGCCACTTCGTTCGGGACATCGACAAAACAGTGCACCTGGGCCCGGAACCCCAGCCGGTTCTCCGCCTGCACGCCGCAAACGAGCAGTCCCAGGACGGTTGCCTGTCCATCACGAAGAAAGCGGCGTTTCTCCAGTGACGCGTGGGCATCGACAAGCGACGTCTTCAGGTTTTCGACCCGGGACCGAGCATTGACTTGTTGCAGGTAGAGGTTGAATGCCTCCAGGTCGATGTCTTCGAGACTCGTGCCGGGCACGACTTCGAGTTCTCGCGCCCGACGGGCCTGTTGGCAAAACTCCCGCTGGCGCGCCAGCTGACTCTCGGAAATCTCATGATCACCTGTGGCCCGCCGTTGAAACGCCCGGTCTTGAAGTAAGGCATACTTGTCCTGGTCCGGTAACTCGGCAACCTGCAGGATGGCGATCTGGGCCGTCAAAAACGGACGAACACTGAGGGCCCGAATCGAATCGCTCAGGTCGAGCGGGTCCCCGTCCATGTCTCGAAACGCGGCCGCAATCGCGGCTGGCGTTAGTTTTTGCTCCATCTCCGGACGCCAGCCTGTCAATTCGTAGCGACGCTGGGCTCCTTGTCCCGATTCCTTGATACCCAAAATGACAAATCCACCGCGCGTATTCAGAAACGCATTGATGGATTCGTAAATCTTCGTCCATTGGCCTCCCGTCGCGGGGACTGACTTAATCTCAAATTCATCGGTTTCCACTTCCTCGAAGCTGCCTTTGCGCACCAACTCTTCGAGGCGAATCAGCGTCTCTTCGAGTCGTTTGGGCAACATGGCAGGAGCCTGACGGGCGCATTAAAGGGAGCGAAGTCGAGTCGTCATCGAAGTCGCAAGAACCATGCTCGCCTGGGGCTCACGCAACCCAGACCTATTCATTCTAACCGCAAGTGGCGGGGGAAGGGTTCTGCGATCAGGAATCGCAGTTCCCAACGCCGGTTACCGCTGCACCGCTCCCAGCTTGGCCTGGCAGTGCTCGACCACCTGTTTTTGGGCGGCGTCCACTTCTTCGGTGGTCAGCGTGCGATCGGCCGCGCGGTAGTGCAGCCGCAGGACGTACGACTTCTTCTCGGCGGGAATCTGCGGGCCCCGGTACTGGCTCGAGAACTGCACCCCCGCCAGCGTCGGCCCCGCCGCCCCGCGCACCACCTGCTCCAGCTCGCCCCAGCTGACCCCCTCGTCCAGCACGAAGTTCAGGTCGCGATCGATTCCCGGGTAGTCGGCCACTGGCTGATACGGCGGGCTGAACCGCGCCAGCCCCTCCAGGACCCCCAGGTCCAGCTCGAAGAAACTCGCCTGGTCGTGCAGCTCCAGCACCCCCCGCACCGCGTCCGACACCTCTCCCAGGTATCCCAGCCGGGCCCCGTTCAAGCGCAGCTCGGCTCCCCGCCCCGGCGCGAACCACGGCCCCTCCACGGGGACCGCCTCAAGCCTGAGGTCGTGATTCACCTGATCGACCAGCCCCTCGACCACCCCCTTCAGTCCCGAGAAGCCGAGCCCGCTTACGGCGGACAGCACGCGGGGCTCGGCGGCGGGATTGCCCGGCTCAGCCGCGAGGAACACCCGCGCCAGCTCGAACAGCGCGGCGTTCGCGTTCCCGTGCCGCTCGTTCTGCCGGCGGACCGCCAACAGGCTGGGGACCAGGCTCTGCCGGAGAATGTTCTCGCGCTGGCGGGACGAATGCTCGACCCGCAGTGGGGGGGCTTCGGTCCACGGGGTGACCAGTGCGTGCAACTCGGCGTTGACGAAGCTGAGCGTCACCGCTTCGAAGAAGCCCGCCCCAACCAGCGCGCGGGCCAGTCGCTCGACCAGGCGGTCGTGGGGCGTCGGGGCGCTGATCGCCAGGGGGACGACGGCGTTCTCGGGGATGTTCTCGTAGCCGTGGATTCGGGCCGCCTCTTCCACCAGGTCAATCTCGCGGGTCAGGTCCCGCCGCCAGCTGGGAGGGGAACAGACCAGCGTGTCGGGCCGCGGCCCTGGTTGCGGACGGAGCCCCAGCACGCCCAGGATCCGCTGGACTTCCGCGGCGGGAATCTCGATGCCCAGCACGCGGGGAATCTCGGAGAGCCGCAGCACGACCGGGGCGGGCGCGGGTCGCGACGTGGTCCCAGCGACCACGACCCCCGGGGCGAGCTGACCTCCGGCGGTCTCGAGAATCAACTGGCAGCACCTGCGGCTCGCCCAGTCGACGAACTCTCGATCGACCCCCCGCTCGAAGCGGTACGAAGAGTCGCTGTGCAGGTTGAGCCGGCGGGCGGTGGCCCGCACCGACATCGGCAGGAACTCGGCCGCTTCGATCAGCACATCGCGGGTGGCGGGACCAATCTCGGTCTCAAGCCCTCCCATCACCCCGGCGATCGCGACGGGACGGGTGGCGTCGGCGATCACGCACATACCGGGGGCCAGCTCATAGACCCGCTGGTCGATGGCGGTCAGCTTTTCGCCCCCCCGCGCCTGGCGGACCACAACCCGGCCCCCGTTCAGTTTCGCAAAGTCGAAGGCGTGCAGTGGCTGGCCAATCTCCATCAGCACGTAGTTGGTGCAGTCAACCACATTGTTGATCGGCCGGATGCCCAGCGTTTTCAGCCGGCGCTGCATCCAGAGGGGCGAGGGGCCGATCCGCACACCGCGGATCAGCCGGGCGGTGTAGAGGGGGCAAAGCGCCGACTCAGCGACCTCGACCTGCACGGCGGTCGCGACGGGCGACCCCGTGGTGGCAGGTTCGGCGGGAGGCAGTCGCCAGTCGCGCTCGAACAGGGCCGCGGTCTCGCGGGCCACCCCCACGTGGCAGAGGCAGTCGGGGCGATTGCTGGTCACCTCGAGATCGACGGCGATGTCCCCCTCGACGTCGTCGATCGACTCGAGATTCAGACCCGCCATCATGAGGCGGTTGGCCAGGGTCTCGACCGGCATGTCGAGGGTGACGTACTCTTTCAGCCAGTTCCAGCTGACAATCATCGCACGGTTCCGTGAACAGCCGACGGGGGAGGGAAGGTTGGCAACCCGACCGGGGCAAGCGATTCAAAACACCAGCCCGGCTGTCGGGGG
Source organism: uncultured Planctomycetaceae bacterium (assembly GCA_903898975.1). Classification (GTDB taxonomy): domain Bacteria; phylum Planctomycetota; class Planctomycetia; order Planctomycetales; family Planctomycetaceae; genus UBA10511. Next base: position 1,686 of record CAIUHT010001335.1, on the reverse strand, counting down.
ACAGCCGGGCTGAGATCCAGGGTGACAGATCCGCGGGTCTCCGTCGCAGACCCCAGTGGTCGCCGACGGAGCAGTTCCTGCGAAAATCAGTGTCCCCGCGTGCCGCCGTGGGCGCTCAGGTCTTCGACCTTGTAGCCGCCGCGGGCGCGGTAGTAGAGCACCAGCAGCAGGTAGCCGACCCCCATCATGGCGGGGACCCACGCTGTCTGGCGGAGAGCAAAGCGGCCCCCCTCCATATTGGCCTTGAGCACCTTCGCCTCGTCAGCGGTCAGGTTCTCGGGCTTCTTCGCCCGCACTTCATCGAGCTTGGCGCCGTCAAACCCGGCCACAGCCGGCAGACCGGGGAGGAACGCTTCAGCCTTTTCGGCCTTGAAGGCGTCGTACACGGCTGGTTCCGACTTGGCGAACTCATTGGCGAGGTAGTAGTTCTGCTTGTAGCCAATGCCAGGGCCCCCCAGCAGGCCGGCGGAGAGCATGCCGATGCCCCCGATGACCCCCATCGTCAGGGCGCCCCCCTTGGGAAACCGCTCGCCCACCACACCCAGCATGGTCGGCCAGAAGAAGGTCTTGCCGATGCCGTAGATGGTTCCCGCCAGCAGCACGGCGAAGCCGCTGATGTCAGAGCCGAGCATCCGCAGGCCGATGAAGGCGAGCACGGCACTGATCAGCAGCAGCCCCAGGGGGTTGATCTTCTCGACGATGGGCCCCGCGAAGAACCGCAGGACGAACATGATGCCCGAGGTCCAGATGAACAGCCAGGTCGCCGCCTTGCCAATCGAGGCGTTCATGATGTTCTGGATCCAGCCGTCGGTCCCCAGTTCGACGTACCCCACCATGGCGTGCAGCACAAACAGGAACAGCAGGATGGGGCTGGCGAACTCAGCCAGCATGGTGCCAAAGTCGACCCCGGCGGCCTTGGTCTCGGACTCGGGGAATTTTTCCTTGAGGATGACCCATCCGTAGTAGAGGGTGGGGGGGAGGAAGAAGGCGACCGCCACTTCCCAGGGCAGCTGGGTGATGTAGGCGTCTTTACCCACGAACAGCAGGGAGAGAAGCCCCCCGAGGATCAATCCACCGGGCCAGCCTGCGTGCAGAATGTTGAGGTAGTGCGTCTTCTGCTTCGGATACAGCGTCGCCACCAGGGGGTTGATCACGCTTTCACAGACCCCGTTGGCCAGCGAGAACATGAACGCGCCCCAATAGAGGCAGGCGTAGGCACCTTCTGGGTTTTTCGCTTCGCCACCGCTGTTATAGACCGGGGTCGCGGCGAAGGTGACGATCGCTGAGCCGATGTGCAGCAGGAACGCCAGGATCATCAGCGGCTTGTAGCCAATGGAGTCGGCGAACAGGCTGCAGGCGATGATCGTGATGCCGAAGCCCACGAGCCCACCCCCCGTGATGCCTCCCAGTCGACCCTTGTCGAAGCCGAACGAGGCCCCCCAGTCGTCGAGGATGGCCCCGCGGATCGCGAATCCGATCCCGGCGGCGATGAGGGTGAAGAAGCTGGCCAGGAACAGCGCCCGGTTGCTGCGGGAAATGGGCTCTTGTGTGCTCATAAGGTCTGCCGGAATGCGTAAACGGGATCCAGAGCGCGCGACCGTGCTCGTTCGACGTTCCGTCCCCAGGCCGAAAGGCGACGCCTGCGGTCTGGAAAGTGCGGTGCATCCTAACGGTGCCCCCCGGGCT
>CAIUHT010001334.1 GCA_903898975.1 uncultured Planctomycetaceae bacterium | reverse complement strand
GCATCGTCACTGGCTCGATAGCCCGGGCTGACTGAGGCTCGTGAAGCGAGTCCTTGCGAGTCGACCCCCAGCGGCAATCGAGCCACCCCCACGGGGGGTTCCACATGGGTCTCGAACTTTGGCTGGGCCGGCTGAGCTGTCGACGACGCAGAACCAGTCGTCCCGTGGCTGGAAGGCGCGACAGGTTTCCGTGGCTCCTGAACCGGTTGATCGCCCCGCAAGGTTTGGCTTCCAAGGATCGTTCCGGGCAAGAGCCACGACCATTCGCCCAACCGATCGGTGTTCGTTGTCGCGGGCACCGGGTCGAAATCGTCAAATGGATCCTGGCCGGGGAGACTCGCCGTTTCGGCTGGCACGTGGGGTGGCCAGGCCGCTGTTGGTCCCCCGGAAGTGAACTCCGGCGTCTTGGCCGAAAGTTCCCCGCCAGCAGAGCGACCACTCGCTTCGCGATGGTCCACTGTTGGCGAGGGGATCGTTCCCCCCACGCTTGGTGAGCGACCGCTTTGCCAAACCGCCGCTGGGAAAGTGTGCGACCCGGCAGGAGGGGGCGAGTGCCCCTCGTCCCGCCTGGCGCTGCTCGCTGGTTTCGGCGACTCAACCGGCAAGTCGCTCTCGTCGGGATCTTCCTCCTCGCGATCGTCCCTCGCTTCGTTGCGCAGACCTTCACCCGGTTGGTCGCTCACGTGGCACGACAGATCTTCGGCGGGCTCCCCATCCGCATGTGGCCCCGCCGATTCGTAGAGACCTTCCTCGTCGGCCGGTGACCCGATCGCGTCAGTCTCGGCCAACGCTCCGCCAGACTCGCTCCACCCCGCCACGCGCGACTCAGGCTCGAAGCCCGACCACAAACCCGGTTCGGCCACTGCCGAGTCCGGGCTGTGAACGGATTGGCTTTCACGCGAGATCGGTTGCCACGGGAGTGGCAGTTTCTGCAGTTCGTCGAGTGCCAGGCGCATCGAGTCGGCATCGACCGCGGCCTGCTCCCGAGCGGCAGCCAGCAGCAGCGCCAGATCGCATGCGCGGTTGATCAGCCGGGGGTTTCCTCCAGCGGCCCGAACAACCGCGTCCAGTGCCTCAATGCTGAACAGCGACTCGGGATCGCCGCCGGCCCACGCGATGCGGTGCAGGATGTACTCCACAGACTCCGTCAGTCCGAGCGGTTCGAGCACCTTGTGGCAGGCAATCTGTTGGTTGAACGCCTCGAACCCCGGATTGGCCAGCGTCTCTTCAAAAGCGGGTTGACCTGCCACCAGGATGCGGGCGAGCGGTTCCCCCTCTTCATCCTGGATGGCGAGGGTCCGCAACTCCTCCAGCAGCGGGGCGGCAACGGTCTGCGCCTCATCCACCAGGATCACACCCGGTCGACCATTCCGAATCAGTCCACGCAGTTCGTGAACGAGGGCCAGGCGCTGTTCGGTCGTGTTCCCTTCAACCCGTCCCACCTCGAGTTCTGCCAACAGCGACTGCTGCAGCCCCAGGACGTCAAGAACTCCCGGAGCGGGAATCGACAGTATACAAAAATCGCGGTGCAGCTCTTGGGCGACCACTTTCAGGGCCAGTGTCTTCCCCAGGCCAGCTGGGCTGGTCAACACACACGTCCCCTGACCAGCCCGCAGGCGAACCACCAGTTCGTCCAGCACATGCTGCCACCCCTCGTGGGCGAAACAGCAACTCGGCTGCGGCGTGGCGGCGAAAGGCGGCCGCGTCAGGCTGAATTGTCGAATGTCCATCCTGTCCCTTCCGTGGCCGATGCGGACCGGCACCCGCGCCTCCCGTCGTTCTCTTACAATCGAACCAACCCCCCCTTCCGCTTGAATCCCCCCGGAAATCCGCTCCCCGACACCCCGGCTTGCGGTCGCCATTCGCGTTATTCAGCCTCTCTTAAGAGCGTTAGAAACAAGCACTTATGTGGTTGCTGAACAGGCAGGCCCCGGTCCCATGGCCCGCCCGGTCGCGGCAGTGGTCGTCCCTCATTTGGAAGGCTGATCGTGCGGATCACTGCCCTCAGCCTGGGCCATCCACTCTTGCTCCCTCCGCCCACCGCACCGCACCCCACCCCGGGCCGTCCGGAACCCATGAATTCTCGCGGCGCGACCCACAACGCCGCCCGACAACCCTGTTATAATGCAACCGAGGGGTCCGCCGGCCAAAAGCCGGAGGCACTGGAACTGCCCACGACCTCTCCCCCCAGGAATTCCATGCACGATACGCTGACGTTCGCCGACCCGGCCCACATTCCGCTCCTCTTCGGAGCTCAAGACCGGTACCTGAAGTTGATACGGGAAGCCCTCGGTGTGGGGGTCACCATCCGTGGCGACACACTCCGCCTGCATGGCACCGAAGAACAGATTCGGCTGGGGCTGGGAGTCTTCGAGCAACTCCGCGGCGTGCTGCAGCAGCGCGGCGAACTGCATGAAGCCGAAGTTCGGGGTGTGCTGGGACAATTGGTGGGCGGAGGCGTGGCCCGTCGCGCGACGCCCACACCCCGACCCGCAGGAGCCCCGCTGGCCCCCGCCTCTCCGGGGGGACACCTCCCGCCGATGTCCAACACATCCGCCTCCAATTCGCTGGTCACCTCCGAGTCGATCGATCTGCTCGAAAAGGCCCGGCGGGTCTTGCCCCGCAGCCCCGGCCAGTCCGATTACGTCCGGGCGATTCGCGATCATGACCTGGTCTTTTGCGAGGGCCCTGCCGGGAGCGGCAAGACTTACCTCGCGGTTGCGATGGCGGTCAACGCCCTCAGGCAGGAACAGGTCCGCAAGATTGTGCTGGTCCGCCCCGCAGTCGAGGCGGGGGAAAAGCTTGGGTTCTTGCCCGGCGACATGCTGGCCAAGATCAATCCCTTCCTGCGACCACTGCTCGACGCCTTGTCCGAAATGCTCGACTACGAGCAGGTCCGGCGGTACATCGAGCGGGATGTCGTCGAAATTGTCCCCCTCGCCTTTATGCGCGGACGGACGCTGAACGAGACCTTCATCATCCTCGACGAAGGACAGAACACCACCGTCACCCAGATGAAGATGTTCCTCACCCGGCTGGGCGACGGTTCGCGAATTGTCGTCACGGGCGACTCGACTCAAACCGATCTGCCTCCCGAGGTGACCAGTGGCTTCGGCGACGCTCTCCGCAGGCTGTCGGGGGTGCCGGGAATTGCCTCGGTCCGGCTCACAGGTCGCGACATTGTCAGGCATCCGCTCGTGAAAAAGATTGTCGAAGCCTACGACGATGGTCCCCCGGTCCCCCGCCACCGCGGAGCTTCGGCATGATGCCTCGAAAGTCGCTCGTCGGACCGGATACATGCTGGCTGAAGGATGAAGTGACTCATCCATTCGCGCATCCATTCGCACATCCATTCGCAGGGCCAAGGGACGGCGCGACGGGACCAGTTCGAATGCTGCCTGGGAGCGACGATGTCGGGCTTGGGCTTTAAACGCGGCCGCCAGGCCGGTCGGCCCGTCGCGGCGCGACTCTCCCCGGAATGGACGGCAGAATGGCGTGAGCGCCTGCTCGATCCGCGGGTCTTGCGTCGCGTGGGAGCGACCACCGTGGCGATCGGCCTGATCATCATGGGCCTCCAGGCGTGGCAACGGGCGTTTCCGTACCGACTGGGCGATCGCCCCTCGGGCGGAGTCGCCGCCTCCGTCCCTTTCAACCGTGTCAACAAGGAACGCACCACCAGCCTCCGCGATCGAGCCGCCGACAGGGCTCCCCTCGTCTTCCGACTCGACGACAAAGAACACGCCGCCCTCCCCGCCAAGCTGCGGACCGACCTGCAGGCGTTGGCGTCCCCCGCCCGGCTCGCCGACCTGCCAGACGACCTCCGTCGCAAGTTCGGCCTCTCCAGTCCCCCCCCGCCGGGCATGGTGACCAAACCCGGTGATGAAGATCGCGAAGCCGCCTTCGAGAGACTGAAAGGAGTCGTCTCCGACGAAACGGCCCTCGGGGAGCTGTTGGACGAGTTCAAACAGTTCCTGCAGAAGATCGAGAAGACGGGGCTGATTCGGCCCGAGAATCTTCCCGCCGACCTGGGACTGGGGCTGGAGGCCCAGGTCGAAGACTCGCAGGGTTCGGTCGAAGTGGTCGAACTCACCAGTCTGCAACTCACCTCGGCCCTCGCGGTGGATGGCCCGCTCAACGCCGGCCGCTGGGGACTGTTTCCCGCGTTGTCGCCACATCAGTTCGAATTCGAGGCCTGGCTGCGCAACCAGAATCCCGAAACGCTCAAGTACGAATCGGAGTCCACCAGTCGCCTTCGCAATCGGGCCCGGGCCGAAACTCCGGACGACTACGACTTCTATGCGGTTGGTCAGCAACTGGTCAAACCGGGCGAGCCCCTCAACGAAGACCGGCTCGACCTCCTGCGGACCGAGTATGCCGTGATCGAGGGGCAGGTGACCCGTCGCGAACGCTTCGCGCGGGTGCTGGTGGTGGGCCTCATGCTCGGAATGCTGGCCCTGCTGATTGGCTACCACCTGGTTCGCAACGAACCCAAGCTGCTCTGGAATTTCCCGCAGTTCTGCCGGTATCTCGCCCTGATTGTGGTGGGCTGCTGGCTGGGGCGCTGGCTGTCGTTCGATCCGTGGCGGGCCGAGACCGGGGCCGTGCTCGCGATCGTGATGATCTGTGCCGTCGTCTACAACCAGGTGCTGGCGATTCTCACCTCCTTCGCCCTGTCGGTGCTGGTCAGCATGGCCTGCGGCGGTGACCTGGCCGAATTCGCAGTCCTCATGTGTGTCTGCGCGACGGGAGTCATCCTGCTTCCCAGTGTGCCGACCCGCTCGACGCTGGTGAAAGTCGGGCTCCTCACCGCGGCGGTCTGTTTCCTCATGACCTGGGGCACCGCACTGGTCGGGCACCTCGGGCCAGGCCAACTGCTGCCCGATGTATCGCAGTGGCAACGCAGCCTGCGGGCGGCGGGATGGTGCGTCGCCGCCGGATTCCTCGTCTCGGGCAGCCTCCCCTTTATTGAGTCCTGGTTCGGTGCGGTCACCGACATCTCGCTGCTCGAACTGGGTGACATTTCTCATCCTCTCCTGCAGGAACTCGTGAAGCGGGCCCCCGGCACCTACAACCACTCCATCACCGTCGCGAGCCTCGGGGAAACAGCTGCCGATTCGATTGGTGCCAACGGCCTGCTCGTGCGGGTCGGTGCCTACTTCCACGACGTGGGGAAGATGCTCAAGCCGCACTACTTCATCGAGAACAGCGTCAACGGCGAAAATCGGCACGAGCATCTCGCTCCGGCGATGAGCACGCTGATCATCATCGGACACGTCAAGGATGGTGCCGAACTGGCCCGCCAGCATGGTCTGCCCCAGTCGCTCATCGATTTCATCGAGCAGCATCATGGAACCACGCTGGTCGAATATTTCTACCGCGAGGCGGCCCGCCACGCGGGTGAGCAACCCGACCATCGCCACGATGTCGAGGAATCGGCCTTTCGTTATCCCGGGCCCAAGCCCCAGACCCGCGAAGCAGCCGTGCTGATGATCACCGACGCCGTCGAAGGGGCGACCCGCGCCCTCACCGAGCCCACCCCCAGCCGCATCGAACGACTCGTCCACGACATCATTCTCAAGCGGTTGCTCGACGGTCAGTTCAGCGAAAGTGGAATCACCCTCACCGATCTCGACCGGGTGGAAGACTCCCTCACCCGATCTCTAACGGCCATGTACCACGGCCGGATCAAATATCCTGAAAATAAATCCGCCTGACTGGAAATCCGCCTGACTGG
>CAIUHT010001333.1 GCA_903898975.1 uncultured Planctomycetaceae bacterium | reverse complement strand
GGCTATTTATTCACCTGGGGCCTCCACCGCCTTTGGCAGGTGCCCAGCTTCGTGCCAGCGGCAGAAACCACCGAGCCCCCGCGGACCTGGGCCTGAATGTCGAGGGCCTGGATCGCGCGGAACGGAGTGAGTCTGTCCGACGACCAGACACCGACAGCGACACCCTGCCAGAAGTCCCAGCGACGAGAGGTTCGAATGCAAGGGTGGCCACGCGGCGACCTACACAAACCTCATTGGACGGCTGACATCACCGACCGCGACGAGATGTCGCCTGAGTGTTGAACTCAGACGATCCGGCTGGACGATCAGCACCAGTCCACTTCCTCGACTGGTGTCATCGCCAGCACGAATGCGATCGCTGCGAGAGGGGGCAGGCTGAGTCGTGAGCCCTGCCTCGCGAATGCGGTTCAGCGGGGCAGTTGCCGGCGACTGTCCATCATCAGCAGGTGGTTTTGCACCGGATTCGTCCCGACGATTCGTTGAACGAGGGGGGTGAGATCTGGAGGAGCCTGGTCAAATACCAGTGTTCCCTGCAGGCAGTACCCTTCTTCCAGGGGGCGGACCACCAGCGAGTCGAACGAACAGTTGGGAATCGAATTCAGCTCACGATGCAGTTCTTGAGCCTGCTCAAGCCGAAGTCGACGCCGGACCGCCGAATCGGACTCCACCACGCCCGGTCCTCCCTCGGCTCCACATCCTTCACACAAGGGCGTGAGGACTTGGCCGGCCCAGTCTTGCGATTCTCCATCAGCTGCCAACATGAGCGCACCTCGTAGTGTTGGGGCCTCGATCGACCGGAGTTCCACCCCGGTGTTGATGACGCTTCGCGACAAGCGTGTTTTTAGACTAGCATCTCCCAGTGGCAAGTCCAGCCGAGTTTCCCGAACTCAGGCCAAACCTCAGCCCGGAACGGGGGAAACGCTGCGCGACCTTCCGGGGATTGGTCTGTGTTGAGACCATCTTGAGCCTCATTAGCATAGGACGGGGTCGCGGATCCCGTCGGCAATTCCCCCGATTTTCCTCGGGCTTTCACCCGGGGTGGTTCGGGCGCCCTGCCAACTCGCCCGAAGAATCGTCGCGATCCGGCCACCAAGCCCGTCTCGTCCGTGCGATCAAGAGATCGGGGTGGGGGGCGGGGCTCATCCCAAGTTGTGGAATGCTCGCAATCTGAGGCTCCCTGTGCCCCAGTTCCCAGGGACGCGGCCTCCTCGGTGGCGGATGACTCCCACCAGGCCGCCCGAGAGCGTCCATGAACCCGCCAGGGAGGGCCTGCGAGGTGGCTTCAGAGTGACTTCAGCACGTCGTGAGCCGTGGCGATCGCCAGATCGAGGTCGGCCGAGGTATGGGCCGCCGAGACATACCACAACCCGCGACCAATCAACCGGATCCCCCGCTCCTGCATCCCCGTCACAAATCGGGCATAGAGCGGCTTGTCGTACGACAGGGTCTCACGGTAGTCCCGCACCCGAGCCAGTGGGGTGAACCCGGCGTGGAACATCGGCCCCGGCCCCTGCAGCAGCAGGGGCCGCCCCACCCGGCGGCCCGCATCAGCCAGCCCCTCGCGGAGGTGTTCGCCTTTTTCACGCAGCACGCTGGGAATCTGCTCCCGCTCGAGGATCCGCAGCGTCGTCAGGGCGGCCACCGTCGCGGGATTGCCCGAATTCATCGTCCCGGCGTGAATCACCTTCCCCTCGGCGATCAGTCGCATGAATTCCCGCCGGCCCGCCAGCACCGAAATGGGGTACCCGCTGGCGAACGCCTTGCCAAACACCGCCAGGTCGGGAGTCACCCCAAACAGTTGCTGAGCCCCCCCCAGCGCGGTCCGAAAGCCCGTGATCACTTCATCGAAGATCAGCACGCAACCGTGCCGGGTGCACAGGTCGCGAAGTCCCTGCAGAAAGCCCGGCTCTGGCGGGACGCACCCGTTGTTGCACATGATCGGTTCGGTGATCACCGCGGCGATCTCGTTCCCCCGGGTGGCCAGCAGTTGTTCGACCAGTGCCAGGTCGTTCCACGGGAGCACCAGCGATTCGTTCTCAATGTGATCGGGCAACCCGGCTGACCAGCGGACGGGGGTCGGCTGCTCGCGCGGCCCCAGTTCGGCCAAGCCCCCCGAGACCCCGACTGACACATTGTCGAACCACCCGTGGTAGTGCCCCTCAAACCGCAGGAAGCGCGGGCGTCCTGTCACAGCGCGGGCCAGTCGGAGCGCGGCGTGGTCGGCCTCGGATCCCGAGAGGCTGAACCGCAACAGTTCGGCGCAGGGGATCAGGCGCTGCAGGAGTTCGGCGAGTTCGAGTTCGGCCAGATGCTGGCCGGCGAACAGCTGCCCGGCGCGACTTGCCGCGGCGACCGCTTCGAGGACCTCCGGGTGCGAGTGCCCCAGGACGAGTGGACCCTGCGAGAGGGTGAAGTCGAGGAATTCGTTTCCGTCGGCATCGGTCAGCCGGGCCCCCTGGCCGTGCGTGTAAAAGAGAGGGTGGGGCGCATTGAACTTGCGGAATTCGCTGGAGACCCCTCCGGCGAGAACTCGGCAGGCCCGTTCGTGCAGGAGGCGAGACTTGTCGTAGCTGGGCATGCGTCAGCAGCGGGCAGGTGAAAGGGGAGGGGAGGGAACCGTCGGCACGAAGTCGAGGTCACGGGTCGAGAAACAATCGCGTACTGGCTCATCAGGAATCGGGCCAGGCGAGCACGCATCTTCCAAAGTCGGTGCGGCAGATTGCAAGTCGCACTGCGGGCGGCGTCAGGGGCTGGGGGCGACGTGGACGGCGGCGGTTGTCTCGGGCGACTGCCATGGGCTGGGCGATGGCAGGCAGCCCTCATCCGGCGTTCATACCGTCTTCGTGGGCGCGGGGGGAGTGCGGTTTACGTCTCCCAGGCGATACCAAACAGCCGAAGCGAACGTCAGCCCCGTCGCCAATCCCACCAGCAGGGCGATTGGTGTCACCCAGGGATGGGGCAATTCGAATGGCACCGGGGAGTCAACCCGCAGGGGCTCGCGGCCCGGGGAACCCTCAACCACCGAGAGGGGTGTGGCGGCGTTCTCGGACGAGACCGCTGTCTGGCGATTGTCGGCACCGGCCGAAATGCCAACGGGTGCGGAGTGTGCGTCGTCGTCGTTTACCTGCCCCGGCACAGATGCTGTCGAGGTCTGTGCGGAGTGGGTGGAAGAGAGCAGGCTGCCTGCCAGGGCACCGGCCACTGTGGCTGCCACGGTGCCAAAGCAGCCCCCCACAATCAGTCCAGCCAGACAACGGAGCGACCAGTGCATAAGACTCGGGTGGCAAGAGATTCGAGGATGGGGCGCGGTTCGAGCCAACTTATGCCGGGTGGGACCGGTTGAGGCTGCGTCGTGTGGGAGTGTGCAGCTGCTGGTGGACCGCCCGACGAGTCTGCCTTCTCTATGAAATCGATCACCCAGCTTTTAGGAGTGGCCGGGGGCCTGACCTGAGGGGATCCAGCAGGTGGCAACCCTTGGGCCAGTGATCAGGTGGGCACGGAACCAGGCTGGGGCGAGGCGAGCGGTATCGCGCCCACCCCGCCGCGTGGGGCGATCAAGCGAACGACTGGCTGAGCGGGATGATGACCAATTCGGGAATGCGGACCCGCGGGGGGAGTTGGCAGATCAGTCCGACGGTGGCGGCGACATCGTCGGGTTGCAGCATGCGGGCCCGATGCTCGGGCGTGACCGGCGTGGGGCGGGCCTCCAGGATGGGCGTATCCACCTCGCCCGGAAAGATATTGCTGACTCGAATCCCGTTGGGGCGCTCTTCTTCTCCCACCGTGGTCCCCAGCGCCGTCATCGCGAACTTCGACGCGTTGTAGGCGACCCCACCCAGTGGCACCGCCCGAATGCCCGCCACCGACGAAATGTTGATGATCGTTCCCGACCCGCGCGAGCGCATCGCAGGCAGCACGCACTGAATGCAATGAAACGCCCCGCTCGCGTTGACTTCCATGACCCGCTGCCAGTCGGCGGCACTCAGGTCGGCGACAGTCCGGCGAACCGTGTTCATCCCCGCACAGTTCACCAGCACGTCAATACGACCCAGCTCAGACAGCACGCCAGCAATCCACCCCTCCACCGCCCCTCGATTGGCCACATCGACCACCGCGGTGCTGATCTGCTGCGGGGCGGCGGACGCCGTGCGGGCCAACTCCGCGGCCCGCCGACCTGCGACCACCACCCGGTATCCGTCGCCGGCCAGTCGCTGGGCGACCGCCGCGCCGATGCCCGAGCCTCCCCCTGTCACCAACGCCACACGCTGTGTGCCACTCATGCGAATCTCACTGTTGTAATAGGGCGATCGCCACAGAAGTCGCCCGTCCTTCCCCCCGTCGATCGGAGCAGATTCTAACGCTCCCCCCCGAGGCTGCAATCGGCCTCACCAACGGCGGGCGGTGAACCCAAGGTCGAGGCTGGACCAGCAGCCTAGAATTCCGGGTGGCAAATCCTGACACGCTGTTGCTGTCGGATGGCGTTGGGGGCCACTGGCGCCCGATCCGAATTCTCCTGCAACGACTTCAACCGCCTCCCGGCACTCGACCGCAGGGTCAGACAGGCTCGAAGCCTGGGACCACGCGGTTTCATTTCTCGCTGCGACCCAGCGAAAACCTTCTGCGACCGTACCTCCTCTTCGTCATGACCCTCGTCAAGCGTTTCCCCTGCGGAGCGTGTTGATCCGATCTTTCCCCACCTTCAGCCAGTTCCCCTCGCACCCGCTCACTGGAAAGCCTGCCATGTCGAAGTCATCCCCCAAGAATCGATTCGCCGTCGCGATGATGTCCCTGTTGACGGCGAGTGGTGGCCAGAGCCGGGGCTTGCACGGCGGCCTGCTTGGACTGTGTGCCAGCGGCCTGTGTGGCGTGGGACTGTTGGGAATGGGGGGAATGGGCGCGTCGCTTGGGTGGGCCGCCGACTGGGCGCAGTTCCGCGGCGGGCCCCGCCTCAGCCATGTGGAGAGCCCTCTTCCTGCGGCAGAGTTTCTCAAGTCAAAAGAACCGGCCTGGCGTGTCGAACTGCCTGGGGCCGGGCTCTCGCAGCCCATTGTGTTTGGCGATGCCATCTACCTGACCACCGCGACCGGTGGCGACCTCCCCAAGCTGAAGGGGATGCAGGGAGTGATGGACCCCAGCACTATGGGCCGTCCCTCGCGCCCGAAGCAGCCGGTGGAATTCCAGCTGCTCAAGCTCAATCCGCAGGATGGGTCGGTGCTGTTCACGAAGACGGTCGCCCGACAGGTGCCTAACCAGGGGACCCATGCCTCGAACAGCTACGCCACAGAAACTCCCTGTGCCGAGGGAGAGCTGGTGTTCGCCTACTTTGGCATGACCGGCGATCTGGCCGCCTTCGACACTCAGGGAGAGACCCGGTGGTCGAAGTCGCTGGGCCAGCAGTCGATCCAAAACCAGTTTGGAACGGGTGCGTCATGCGTGGTCCACGAGGGGCGGCTGGTGGTTCCGCGCTACAGCGACGAAGAGGGGCACCTGCTCTGCCTTGAGGCCGGGACCGGGAAGGAGTTGTGGAAAAGCGAGACTCGCAAGGGAACGTCCTGGGCAACCCCGGTGATCTGGTCGAACCAGGGGGTGACCGAGGTGATCGCCGCGGGGAATGGGTTTGTCGCCGGGTATGACCTGGCGAGCGGAGCCGAGCGGTGGCGGATGACCGGGCTCGACACGTCGTTCTCGTGCTCGGTGGTGGCGGACAGTGCGGGGGTCTACGTCGGGACGGCGAGCCCTGGCAGCCGGGCCCCGATCTGCGCGATCGCCGCGGGGCAGACCGGAGATCTCACGTTGGCCAAGGGGGCGACCAGCAGTTCGGCGGTGCTGTGGTCGAAGACCAAGAGCGGTGCGGGGATGCCATCGCCCGTGGTGGTGGGCGACCGGCTGTTTTTCTTTGGCAGCACCGTGGTCTGTTACGAAAAGGGGACAGGCAAAGAGCTGTACCGGCAGCGGATGCCGGGTGGGACCATGGCAGCGGGCTGCCCGCTGGTGCTGGGGGATCGGATCCTGGTGGTGAACGAGAAGGGAGAGCTGTGGAACTTCGCCGGGGGGGCGGAATTCGCGGCAACAGACAGCCTGCAGGTGGGGGGTGACGGCGAAGTCTTCTGGGCGACACCCGCGCTGGCGGGTAACCTGCTGCTCGTCAGATCTTCGGCCGCGCTTTATGCATTTCGCGCACCGGTGAGTGCGGGGCAGGGAGCGCGAGTCGGGCAAGAGTAACCCTTGGCGAGCGGGTGGGGGTGATGACCTTACGGCAGGTTCTGAAGCAGTTGCAGGAGTTGGGTAACGAGACAACTCGCACCCACAACCGGAAATGGGGGGCGGGCGAGAATCAGTACGGCGTCAAGCATGGTGAGATTCGGGAGCTGGCCAGACAGTTGCGAACTCAGCCGGAGTTGGCCGAGCTCCTCTGGAAGACTGGCAATCTCGATGCCCAACTGCTGGCGGTGTTGTTGATCCAGCCCAAGACCCTGTCGGCGGACACCCTGGAACAATTGGTGCACACCATTTCCTTCTCTCACGTCGCCGACTGGTTGTGCTCGTATGTCATCAAGGTGCATCCCCAAAAAGAGGAACTGCGGCAACGGTGGTTGAAGAGTCCGGACCGGTGGGCGGCACGAGTGGGCTGGAGTCTGACCGCCGAGCGGGTGATGAAGGATCGCCAGGGGCTCGACCTGGCGGGCTTGCTCGATCGGATCGAGGCGGAACTGGCCGGGGCCGATCCGGTGGTGCAATGGACCATGAACAACACCTTGGCCGCGATTGGGATCGAGGTCGCAAAGCACCGGCGCCGGGCGGTAGAGATTGGTGAGAGACTTGGTGTCTACAGGGACTATCCGACATCGAAAGGCTGTACCAGTCCCTTTGCGCCGACCTGGATCGCGGCGATGGTCAGTCGCAAGAAAGCGGCGGAAAAGTGACTGGACGGCGGCTGCAACCGTCGGGCCTTGGACGGGGTTCGCTGTGGGTGTTTTGAGTGGTGTGAGGCCCAGTCCCGCGAGTGCTTGCTGTAGGAGTTGTTCGGTTCAAGACGGGGCCAGACGGAGTTTGTCCCCAGGCCATGACGCATCGAGTTTGATAGATATGGCCAGATTGGTGTCAATCTGGAAAATCCCCAAAATTGCATGGCGGATGGCGGGCCGCGATTGAACTCTCCTTGACGGGCCAGTCGTGCGCGGTGACCCGAAGTCTGCTTACCCAGATGGGTGAGCGCTTTGCGCGAACTTCGGGAGAAGGTTTCCGCACTTGGCTAATCGAGCGATCGAAGTCGGGGCAGGTCTGGATTGCGGCACACACCCGCAGTGGCTTAATGGACCTCGATTTTTTTCTTGAGGGATTTGAAGAGGCTTGGGCGCGGGGCGAAGAGCCCGCGCTCGAGGCCTATCTCCCCTTGGCCGATCATCCCGCCTATGAGCGGGTTCTGTCGGAATTGATCCGCATCGACCTTGAGCGTCGCCTGGGGCGGCTGGAGGCTGTTGGGCTCGCCGATTACGCGCGGCGGTTTCCCGGCCCGTTCCAAAGAGCCGATTTCATCGGGCCGATTGCCCACGAAGAATACCGCCTGCGGCGTCATCGGGGTGAGGTCGTGTTTCCCCGCGAGTACGCCGACCGCTGGGGCTGTGACACCCGCGAGTGGTGCACCGGTGAGCTTTCGGCTTCCTCCAAGGGGTCGGAAGCGGGCGCCGAATGGGCGGAGTCCTCGATGGCAGCACTGGGCGAAGAGACCTTGGGCGAGCCCAGTTCGCTTTCGGGAGATTCGTGGGACGCGATGCTGTTCCCTCCCGCCGGGCCACTCCCCGGCACAGGGGCCAGCCAGGATGCGCCCGCAAGCCGTCCGCCCCGCAGGTTCCTCGGCTTTGAGATCCTCGAACGGCTGGGGCAGGGGGCTTCCGCCAAGGTGTATCTCGCGAGGCAACAGGCTCTCGCCGGCCGATTGGTCGTGCTGAAGGTGACCCGCGGGCCGACGGTCGAAGCCGATCGACTCGCCCGGCTGAAGCATCCGAACATCGTGCCGGTCTATTCCCATCATCGCACCGGCCCACTCCAGGTCTTGTGCATGCCATTCTTGGGGCGGTTCACCCTGCTCGACTGGCTGCGGCGGCTGCGCGATTGGAACGCCGTCCCCGCCTCCAGCCGAGAGATGGTGCAGATGTTCCGCCGGCAGCGGAATCGAGATCTGGCCCAAGTGAATATTGAGGCCGAGCTGGCCCTGGGCGAAACGCCGCTCGAGTCGGCGACCCCGTCGTACGAAGCCCGCCGGGAAGAATCCGAGACCGGGCTGCTCCGCTGGGAGGGACGATCTTACGAGCAGACAGTGCTGTGGATGGTCAGGCAGGTGGTCCGCGGCTTGGCGCATGCCCACGATCGGCAGGTGCTGCACCTCGACATCAAGCCGGGGAACATCCTGGTGGCCGATGACGGCGAACCGTTGCTGCTCGACTTTCACCTGGCCCAAATCCCCGTGGCGGGGAGCGAGCCCCAGCTGGTGGGAGGCACCATCCCCTATATGAGCCCCGAACAGCTGACCGCCTTCCTGGATGAGGCCCCGCTGGATCACCGCAGCGACATCTACTCGCTGGGGGTGATGCTCTGGCAACTCTTGACCGGGCAGCTGCCATTCCGGGTGCAGCGCCCGGTCACAGCCGCGCAATTGCCCGCCCTGCTGCAGACCCGCCGCAATCGACTTCCCGCCCCCCCGCCCTCCTGCCTGGTCTCGCCGGTGGCCCTGGCGATTGTGCAACACTGCGTCGAGTTTCGTCCCGAGGATCGCTATCAGACTGCCTACCAGCTGGGGGTCGACCTGAAGCGGGCTCTCGAGCGGCAGCCACTCCACTACGCCCGCCTGTCCATGCCCGATCAGCCATTGCGCACGATCGAGCCCGGCGAGGGGATCTGAACCCGCGGCACCAAGGGCCGCTCAGATCCAGTGACTGCACCCTCGGGCCGCGAGACCCGGTCTCGGGCCGCTTACTCTCATTCGGCCTTCTTCGGGGCAGCCGCACCCGCTTTCGCCCGGGCGATCACAAACTGCACCAGTTCGGGCGAGCGAAAAAACCCCTCCCAGTAGTTGTGCCCCTGCCCCTTGGCAACGATCAGCTGCACATGTTGCTCGGCACCCGCCTGCCGGTAGATTTCCTGGAACGCACTCGAGTTCTGCGTTAACGGCACCACGTCATCCTGGTCGCCATGGATCAGGCAGACTGGAATCGCCGCCTTGGCCAGCACCGACACCCGGTTGATGGGGTTGTGTGCGGCGAGTTGCCGTTCGAGTTCGCCGGGAGTGAGTTGAAACGCCGGGGCGGCACGCTCGAGTCCGGGATACGAGCGGAGATCGAACACGGGATAAATCCCCGCCAGTCCCGCGACGCGGTCAGGGTTTTCGGCCGCCCAGGCGGTCACCCACAATCCGCCCCGACTGCGCCCCAGCAGGCACGGCTTTCGGGCAAATCCCCGCCGCTGTGTCAGCTCTTCATAGAGCTTTGAAAACCACGCGCGTCCCTGCGGACTCCCGTACGCTTCCCCCACATCGATCCCGCAGACTGCGACTCCCGCCTCCAGGAATCGCTGGTGCATCCATTTCTCGTGCTCGTCGGGGTAGGGGGGTAGCGTGGGGGCATAGCAGACCCACGGCTGTGGTTCCCGACGGAGCTTGGGCTCGGGCCACAGGATGAACGCGGGACGCTCGGCGACCAGGAACGACTCACCCGGAAGAATGAGCGTCTTGACCGGAGCAGGCTGGGCCCGGCACGTTGTCGAACCGACCAGGCAGAAGCTGGCCAGCAGCAGGAACAGGCGACGGGAGGCAGTCGGTGGCAGGCGGCTTGGCATGCAATGAGGCCCGGCGGAGGTGGACAGAGCCAGCGGAATCAGGAGCGGACGAACGAGCCCGCACTGCGAGGCGCGATGATAGCAAATCGCGCATGCTGGCAACCGACCAGGCACCAGCAACAGTGCGACGCACCACGCCGGGCCGGGCGACCTGCCTCGCCCAACCCGCAGCAGGGCGGAGGTTGGGCCTCGGGACGCGCTGCACGGGGCTGGTGCCCACGGTCCCGATACCGCGCGGGTCTGCTCACCCGATTGTCCGCATTCACTCACGCCCGTGCGCTGGCGAGGGGCCAGTGATCTCAAGGCCCCGTCCCTCATTTCTCAAACACAGTCACACTCATTGCAACATTGGAAGAGCTGGGGCGTCGCGCATCCAGCCCGGGGATCGACCGGTTCTCAGGCCAGTCGGCTCCACAGCGGCATGCCGGCCTGGCGGTGGTGGGAGCCCAAGCTGGCCCCGCCTAGCGGCGGGTCGTTTCGCCCGCGGCGATGGCGGACCGCACTGCCAGGCTGCCGAAGATCTCGTCGCCCCCGCGAATCACCCGAAAGCGAACCTGCTGCGCATCGAGGGCGTTGGCCTTTGACATGATGTAGTCGATGTCGCGGAGCGACTTGGTTTCGAACTCGTGGAGTCCAACCAGCAGATCACCCTTGCGAATCCCGTTCATGTGGGCGGGGCTGTCGCCACGCACATCGACAATCTTCATCGCCCCGTTGTACTTGTCGCGGACCAGTTTCAGCTCGATGTCGGAGGCGGGGGCGAGCTTCATTCCGAAGTGCTTCCAGCTGCGGGTCGCAATGCCATCGTCAGGCGACGCGGCTCGGGGGCGGGGAGTGGCGGGAGCGGCCTTGCGGGCCACGCCGGGAATGCGTCCCTCGAACGCCGCGAGCTTCAACTGCAGCGACAGGTTCCCCGTACCCCGCCGCACCACGACGGGCACAGTGTCGCCCGCCGGTCGCCCCAACAGCGCCCGCTCCAGGTCGACACCATCCTCGATGCGGGTGGTGCCCACCTGCAGCAGTGTGTCTTCCGGTTCGAGGCCAGCCTGGGCCGCGGGACTCCCCGGCTCGCACGCCACGACCACCAGCCGCCGGTCGCGGGGCTGCTTGATATCGCGGGTGATTGTCCCGTGCCAGGTTCGGCTGTGGCGGCGGATGTCGAGCAACTGGGCGGCGTACTGGCGGGCGTCATCGATCTTGATCGCGAACCCGATTT
>CAIUHT010001332.1 GCA_903898975.1 uncultured Planctomycetaceae bacterium | reverse complement strand
CGTAAAAGGCGACGGAGGAGTTCGACCTGCTGCGCGGCGGAGCGCGAATGGCTATCTTGTGGGAATGGTCGTGACGATGCGGCACCGCCCCGTGCGGGGGCAGGCCTGGCAGGTCGGACAGAGCTGAGGTGGTCTCGATGAGCGAACGGCAAGCGGGTGGGGACGAGGGGCTGGCGGGGAACGGCGCGGACAACCGGGGAGCGAGCCACCCGGACAACTTGGGGACGCACTTGGGGACGCACCCGGGGACGCATCCCGGTGAGAACCGGGGAGCACACCTCGAGTCGCACAGTCGCGGCGGTCGGGAGGGAATCTCGCGACGGCGGTTCTGGCAGACGGCTGTGGCAGGGAGCGCGGCAGGGGGTGCGACGGCGGCGTGGCTGATGGGACCCGGCCGCCGGGCGGAAGCAAATGGGAATGAAGCGGGCGAACAGGGAGCGACTGGTACGGGAAGGATTGGAAAGGGGGTCCGCGATCCGCTGCTTGAGACGACGAACCCGGTGATTGCGAAGGGGCGGGATGCGGGGCTGGAAGTGCTGAAACCGACTGCCGCCCAATTGGAGCAGGGACTTGAGATTCATCGTCGGGCGCTGGTCTTCGACTTCTACGGCTTCGCGCCGCGGGCGGCCCTCGACGCCGATCGCCTGCTCGCCGCCGCCGAGGCGGGGGCTTCTGAGGCCGAGTGGCAGGACCTGGTGGAAGAGGAGTCGATGACCCGGGCGGTGCGCGACGCGGCCGAGCGGGCCGAGCTGGCTGAAGCGTTGCTCTGCAGTGGTGTGACGGCGATTTTTCAGAATGCGGGCGAAGAGGGGCAGGACCCGCTGCGGCTGATGAAGCGGCTGGCGCGGTTCACCTGGCTGACCGACAATCTCCCCGAGCTGCTGGGCCGGGCGACGCAGCCCGCTCACCTGCGTACCGCGCGGGAACAGAACCGGGCCTGCCTGTACCTCACGGGGAATGGAGTCCCCCTGCCCCAGCAGTGGGTGTCGGTCGAGGAGGAGTTGGGTTACGTCCGGCTGTTTCATCAGCTGGGAATCCGGATGATGCACGTGACGTACAACCGGCGGAACATGCTGGGGGATGGGTGTGCCGAGGTGGCGAATGGCGGCCTGAGCGACCTGGGCCGGCGGGCGATCGCCGAGATGAACGCGGTGGGGGTGATTGTGGATGTCGCGCACAGCGGGTTGCGGACCAGCCTGGAGGCGGCGCGGGCCTCGCAGCGGCCGATGGTGGCGAGCCATACGACGTGTGCGGCGGTGAATCCGCACATCCGGGCGAAGAGCGACGAAGTGCTGAAGGCGATCGCCGAGACGGGGGGCGTGGTGGGCCTGGCCTGGATCGCTCCGTTCCTGGGAGGAACGGGGGACCTGGCCGCACTGCTCGACCACATTGACTACGCGATCAAGACGGTGGGCATCGACCACGTGGCGGTGGGGAGCGATGTGTCGCACACGTCGCAGCATGCGGCGGCCGCCCAGCGGAAACTCCCCGCCCGGCCCCGGGGGCGGGTGCGTTACGAGGCATTGTGGCCCGAGGGGGCACTGGGGGGCGTCTGGCCTCGGGCGGCGAGCCTGGCGTGGACCAACTGGCCACTGCTGACGGTGGGACTGGTGCAGCGAGGATATTCCGAAGAGGCGATTCGGAAGGTGCTGGGAGAGAACGCCGTGCGGGTTTGCGAGGCGAATTGGAAGCATTCATAAGGAAAGAAGATTTGACGCGGGTCCAGCAGCGGAAAGATCAGGAGAGAGTCGGGCGACGTGCGAAGAGAGTGGGGATTTGCGGGTTGGGAGGGTGGTCGGTTGTTGAAGGGGAGAATTTGGTGACTGCGGGGTGGTTTTTGTGATCTATACTCGAATTCAGTTGGCGGGAGACGCGGCTGGGCTGGCCGCGGATTCAGGACGGAGCGGCCGACGACCCGAACCCTGGGCGAGGGGGCGGGCAGGTTTCAGGAGGGAGCAGATGATTCGACAACTTGATTTGGCACCCTTCCTCCCGACGCGGCCGCCCGGCGTCCCTCCGACAGCGAGTCTGACGTATGTCGCCTTCCGAACCGCTCTATCGAGCAGTGCTCTGCCTCGCGATGGGGCTGGGGACACTGCTGGCGCTGACCACGGGTAATGCCGGGACTCCCGCCCCGCGGGCCCTGACCGAGCAGACCCGGCAAGCGGTCAACAAGGGGGTCGAACTCGAGCAGCATCGGCGGTGGGTTGACGCCGTCATGCACTACGAGCAGGCGGTCAAGCAGTGGCCGGGCTGTGATGAGCTGGAATATGGGATGCGGCGGGCGAAGGTGCACCTGGCGGTCGATCGCCGGTACACCGACGACAGCTTCCAGCGCGGGCTGCTGGCCCTGACGCGGCCGCAGGCACAGGGGCTGTTCGAAGACATCTGCCAGCGGGCCCAGTCGCAATACGTCGAGGCGGTCTCGCTGACCAGCTTTGTCGCCCACGGCACCGAGAGCCTGTACCAGGCGCTCGATGAGCCGCGATTTGTCGAAGCCAACGTCAGCCCCCCGAAGCGGTCCCGCGCCAAGCAGGTGCGGCAGACACTGAAGACCCCGGGCGAGTTCTGGAATCGACGGATCACCGACCGAGAGGAAGCCCGGCGGTTTATTGAAGAAGTCTGTCGGCTGTGCCAGGCCGAGCTGGAAATGTCTCCCACGGCGGTCTGGCTGGAATACGTCTTCGGCGGCTGCAACGCCCTCGACGACTACAGTGGCCTGCTGACCCCGGGCCGGTACCGCGACCTGATGAGCAACATTCATGGGGAGTTCGTGGGGCTGGGGTTCGAGATCAAGGCGGTGCCCGGACGGGGGCTGCTGCTGGTGAATGTGCTGCCCGGAAGTCCCGCCGCCGAGGGGGGCCTGCTGGCGGGTGAGCACATCGTGTCGATTGACGGGACCGACGTTCGGCAGGCCACGACCGACGAGTCGGCGGGGCTGTTGCAGGGGGAATCGGGGTCGATCGTCAAGCTCGACGTGCAGCGGGAAGAGCAGGGATCGCCGCGGACGCTGCGGCTGACCCGGCGGGCGGTGGTGATCCGCAGCATTCCTGTCGCCCGACTGGTCGATACGTCGAGCGGGGTGGCGTACATCCAGCTCGCGAGTTTCCAGGATTCGACAGTGCAGGAACTGGATGCGGCACTGGGTCAGTTGCAGCGGCAGGGGATGCAGTCGCTGATCCTGGACGTGCGGGGGAATCCCGGTGGGCTGCTGACGGCGGCGGTCGAGGTGCTGGACCGGTTCATTGATGACGGGGTGCTGGTGCAGATCCGCGGGCGGACGCAGAACGAGGTCTATCGGGCGAAGGCCCCGGGGACCTGGCGGGTGCCGGTGGTGCTGCTGATGGATGGCGACAGTGCCAGTGCGAGCGAAATCGTGGCGGGGGCGTTCCGCGATCACAAGCGGGCCACCATCGTGGGCCGGCGGTCGTTTGGCAAATGGAGCGTGCAGTCGATCCTGCCGGTGCGGGACCGCTGCGGGCTGCGGATCACCACGGCGAAGTTTTATTCGCCCCGGGGACAGAACCTGGCGAAGGTGGGGCTGCGGCCCGATATTGAAGTCCCCGAGCCTCCCCGTCCCCGGCATCACTTCCGGGCTCCCGACGAGGTTGACCTGGGGACCGACGAAGATGTGCAGCAGGCGTTGCGACTGCTGACGAACGAGGTCGCCGCACGATGAGTGCGGCGGAGTCGGCGGGGGTGAAGACCGTGTATGGTCAGCCCCCGACGATGACCTGGAGCGTGGCGACAGAGGGCCCGCTGGCAGGGCTGCGGTGGTCGCGCGAGACGGGCGAAGTGCTGGCCGCCGACGCGCTGGGGGGGCTGTACGCGATCGATGGAGCCGGCCGGCTGGCGCACGTGACACGTGGCCCCGCCCCGCTCCGGGGGCTGGCGGCGGCCGACAATGGGACCGGGGGAGTCGCCCTGGTGGGGGACGACAAGCTGTACTGGTTCAACCGGCAGCTGTTGTTTCAAGGGTGCCTGGAGCATGCGACCCAGGTAACCGCGATCGCCATGGAGGCGCTGGGGCGGTATGTGGCGGTCTGCCAGGCCGATGGCGAACTGGTGATCTACGACCGGCATCGGCGCCGGGTCTTGCGACACACGCTGCCGTTGCCGTTCGTGCTGCTGGAGTTTCTGCCCGAGTCCGCCGAGCTGATTGGCGTGGGGGAACACGGGCAAATCACCCGGCTCAGTTTTTCGGGCGAGCGAATCTGGCAGCATTCGCTCTACAGCTATGCGGGCGACCTGGCGGTGGCAGAGGGGGGCGAGCGGCTGCTGCTGGCCGCGTTCACCCACGGCGTGGTGGCGCGGGACGGCGCGGGCGAGCCCCTGGGGAGTTATCAAATGGAAGGGACCGCCCTGCGGGTGGGGGCGACCTATGGGGGTGAGCGGCTGGCGTGTGCGACACTCGAACGGGGCCTGTTCTGGATTGACCGCGGGGGCCAGGTGCTGTGGCAGGCGCAGCTGGGGGACGATGTCGCCCGGCTGGCGGTGCACCCCTTGGGGTTTGGCATGGTGGTGGGGCTGCAGTCGGGGCGAATCCTCCGGCTCGATTGGACCCCGCCCGCGTCGGCCTCGGGCGGGGGCTGAACAGCCACTGGGGCGAACGCTGGAAGGTGTGCGGGAGCCGGGATGGGCTATTGACCGGGTCTTGGCGGGTGGTATTGTGAAGCTGTTCCAGCAGCACCAGCGCGGCGGGCTGACGCGGCAGGAACCCAGCGGCTGCGGCCGAGGACCGACCAGGGCGCAGCGGGGCTGGACAAGTCAAGACGCAGCCGGCCCTGCGGCTGGACTGCGGAGTGACTGTCCCCAATTGGGCGGAGCGCCTCGGGGCGGGCGAGTGAGACGACCATGGCGGCTGGATTGCCACCGAGGGAGCAGGGCCCGGTTATCGGGGAGCGGGTCGGGCGGGCGTTGGGGAGTGCCGAGCGG
This sequence comes from uncultured Planctomycetaceae bacterium, assembly GCA_903898975.1. Lineage (GTDB taxonomy): Bacteria > Planctomycetota > Planctomycetia > Planctomycetales > Planctomycetaceae > UBA10511. The sequence continues at coordinate 204 of CAIUHT010001332.1, read as the reverse complement.
GCGAGGTGAGGTCGGGCTGTTCCTGGAGAACTGACCGCGGGGCAAGATCTCGCGGGGGTCATTGGCAGCGGCGGGTGAGATGGCAGCGAAAGCGAATTCCCAGCGTGAGCCCGAAGAGTCGCGGCCACCGCGCCCGAAGAGTTCCTCGTCGCCTGCTCCCGGAAACTCCCGCGGCAACTCTAGCGGGAATTCCGCAGGAGATCG
>CAIUHT010001331.1 GCA_903898975.1 uncultured Planctomycetaceae bacterium | reverse complement strand
TTCACCACCCACACGCCCGTCCCCGCCGGACACGACCGCTTCCCCTCCGACCTGATGTACGAGCACCTCGGCCCGCTCGCCGACCAGATTGGCCTGTCGCACGAGGGGCTGATGGGGCTGGGCCGGGTCGATCCCAACAACCAGGGGGAATCGTTCTGCATGACGGTGCTGGCCCTCAAGCTGACCGGCCGCGCCAACGCCGTCTCCAGCCTGCACGGGGTGGTCAGCCGGCGGATGTGGGTGTCGCTCTGGCCCTGGATGGCCGAAGAAGAAATTCCCATCGGGCACATCACCAACGGCGTGCACGTCTCGAGCTGGCTGTCGGTGCAGATGCGGATGCTCTACGACCGGGTCCTCCCGCTCAACTGGTATCTCCGCACGGGCGAACCGAGTGTCTGGGTTCCCGTCGAACAGATATCGCCCGGCGAACTCTGGGAGACGCACCAGATCCTGAAGAACCGGCTGATCAGCTACGCCCGGCATCGGCTGCAGCGGCAGGCGCGGCGGCTGGACCAGCCCGAGTCGGTCATCGCGCAACTGGGCTCGGTGCTTGATCCGCAGGCGCTGACGATCGGGTTCGCCCGCCGGTTCGCTCCTTACAAGCGGGCCGACCTGGTGTTCGCCGACCTCGAGCGGCTGGCCGAACTGGTCGCTTCCAGCGAGCACCCCATCCAGTTCATCTACGCCGGGAAGTCGCACCCCGCCGATGAACTCGGGAAGCAGATTCTGCAGCGGGTCTTCCAGATTACGCAGCACGAGCGGTTCCGGGGCCGGGTGGTGTTCCTCGACGACTACGACATCAACCTCGCCCGGCACCTGGTGCAGGGGGTCGATGTCTGGCTGAACAATCCCCGGCGGCCGCTCGAGGCCTCGGGCACGTCGGGACAGAAGGTGGTGCTCAACGGGGCCCTCAACCTGTCGGTTCTCGATGGCTGGTGGGCCGAGGCGTTCGATGGCTCGAACGGATTCGCCATTGGCACAGGCCGGGTGCATGTGGACCAGGCGGTGCAGGATGGCCGCGACGCGCAGTCGCTGCTGGAGGTCCTCCGCGACCAGGTGATTCCCGAGTACTACGATCGTGACCATGACGATCTGCCCCAGCACTGGATCCGCCGGATGAAGCGGGCGGTCCGAACACTGGGCTGGCGGTTTAACGCCGACCGAATGGTGATGGACTACGTGCAAAGCGCGTACATTCCCGCCGCGGGCGGCCTGAGCTGCTCGATGCGCTGACGTGCTGACCTGGTGACGTGGAGGCGGCCTGCGGGGCGGACCAGCAGGTCATCGCCGGGGGTCGTTCCGGGCATCGTCCGGGGGGGGTGGCCTGACGGAACAGAGGCTCGTACCCCTCGGTTGACTGCCAGCGGCTGCGGGCCAGTGAGACTGACTTTCCAACCGGGGTGCCTTAAGAGCTAAACTGCGTGCTCTGACGAACCCCCCCAGCCCGACCCAGTTCCCAGGGCATTCATCGCCATGTCGCTTCCCGTCATCGAGCAGAAGCTCACCGCCTGCAATCGCGACTGCCCGGACGCCTGTGGCATTGTGGCCACCGTCGAGGATGGCCGCATTACGCGCCTGCAGGGGGACAAGAACCACCCCATCACG
>CAIUHT010001330.1 GCA_903898975.1 uncultured Planctomycetaceae bacterium | reverse complement strand
TCGAGGTTCTGCAGCGCGTCGTACTGGTCCATCAGCTTGGTGAAGGTGAGCCAGCGGGGACCGTGGTAGAAGTCGGTGGTTGAGTTGGCGAACCAGCGGTTCGCGACAACGCGGTCATTCGACTCGCCAAACTGCCCCCCCAGGTTCACCTGCGTGGCCCGGACGGGGGTCTTGTTCTCGAAATCGGCGAGCAGGTCGACAAAGTTCTGGTTGCTGTTCCCCGCCAGCGAGCGGCCCCCCAGCGCGATCCGCGACGTCCATTCATCAAACAGCCCCGAGAATCGCCGCAAGACGCGTCGCCCCCATGGCAGGCGTTCTTCCTCGGCGGCGGCGTCGTCCGTCTCGGAGGACTCGAGCCAGCCAGCTTCGGCCCCCAGGGGCGAGCCCGACTCGTCCCACCCGGTGAGGGGCTGGGGGGCGTGGGGCGACCAGAGCCCGCGTGCGGTGTCGCTGGGCCACCAGGGGGTGTCGAGGGGCACGAGCCAGAGGGGCGAGGGGGGCTCTTGCGGGGGGAGGAAGTCGGCCGGCCCGGCACCAACGGGCACAACGTCGCCGGCCTCGTTAGGTTCCGGTATGTCGCCGGGCGGCGAGAAGAAGTCGGGGGGCTCCCAGAGGTCCCCTGTGTCGGGCTGTGATCGCGACCGGGTCGGCTCATCGGGCCCGCTGGAGCGGTGCCGGGATGGACCGGCCAGCCCCCCGTCGGGCTCTGCGACAGTTGGACAGCTCCGTGTGGTCTCAAACAGATCGCTGCGGTCGAAACCCGGCTGCTCAAGTTCCGGCTGCTCGAGTTCACAGCGATCGGGTTCCCAAGGGTCGAATTCCGAGCCTGTGGAATTTGTGAGGACAAGCGGCAAGACAGCGCGGGGCGGGGCGAGATCGGCGGCTTGGCAATGGGTGACGAGGGCTACCAACGCCAGAAAGAGCGCAATCCAAGGGGCGTGCGCCCCCCCTGGGGCCACGCGGGAAGCGAGCGTGACGGGGGGAGATTCGTGTTGGGATGGAGTCAGGTCAGTCAACGGCTGCGGGGGAGACACGGGAGCGAATTCAAGAGAGCAGCACGAGGGGGCCACGGAGGAGGCCGGGGTGGGGAACGCCGGGGGCGGGGGGCAACAGCGTGGCGGGCTCGCCAGGAACGGAGCGGGCCTGTGCAGCGGGGGGTGTGGCATGCCCTGCCGGAGCAACTGTCACCCAGCCGGAGTTCGGGGTGGGGGGCGGACTCTATCGCCGGGGAGGACCAGGCCGCAAGACGACCTGATTTTTGCGGGAGAATGCGAGGTTTTGGCGAAGGACGGAGGCTGGTGAACCCTGGGGGGATGCGAGCCCCCGGGGGGGGAATGGCAGCGATGCGACCTCCCCGGCAGGAGGGCTTGGAAGGCGGCAGGAATGAATCGTCGGTCGAGAGCCGGCGCGTGTTGGGGCGGAAATGGGAATCGAAGTCGGCGGGATTGAGAGGGATCCCACGCTGGGGAAGAGGAGCCGGAGAACTGGAGGCTGTCTTGAGTGGGCGAGGAGCAAAACGCGTGAGTCAGCAGGAAAGCGAGCTGCGGAAGAGAACAGCGGTGGCGAAGGCTGACGAACCGTGTCAACGCCAACTTGAGGGCGATACAGGTTTTTTTCCAATTTTTTGCTGGACATCCAAATCGACCACGGATAGTGTGACGAATGTTGATCTTGTGCTGCTGGCAGTTCTCGTTCTGAGAGGTGCCAGGGGGAATTTCTGCCCTACATTCCGTCTCTCCTTTTCTTCTCAGGAGGTCGCGCATGGCACGTTCTGTGGTTCGAGCCCGCGGTCGGGTCGGGTTCACGTTGATCGAGTTGCTGGTGGTGATTGCCATCATTGGTATCCTGGTGGCCCTGCTGCTCCCCGCAGTTCAGCAGGCCCGCGAGGCGGCCCGGCGCACGCAGTGCCGGAACAACATGAAGCAGCTGGGCCTGGCCCTGCACAACTATCACGACACCCACAAGGTGTTTCCCCCGTCACGGTTGAACGTCGGGTTTGTGGGCTGGGGTGGCCCGGCCCAGGGTGGCCCGGCCTTTTACACGAACGCCAGCGGCTGGACCATGCTGCTCCCGTTCATGGATG
>CAIUHT010001329.1 GCA_903898975.1 uncultured Planctomycetaceae bacterium | reverse complement strand
GCCGACCGGGGCTTCTGGGGCAACACCCGCGACTCCCTGTCGATGCTCTGGAGCGACTATGTGGTGGCGATGTCGCCCGACCGGCAGGAACGCCGACTGTGGGGACCGCTTCGCGAGTCGGCCACCGGGCTGTGGGAGCGGACCCGGAACTACTGGAACTCTCTCTTCGAACAAGGAGCCCAGGGTCCGACGGACGGGAACTCGCTGGTCACCAAGCTGCTCGCACTCTTCGTGGGGGCCCTGCTGGTCCTCCGCGGCCTCCGCAGCCCGGTCGACAACCTGACCGCCTCGTGGCGGCAACGCCAGACCCAGGCGGGGGTCGCCGGGCTGATCGCCCGGCTGCTCGACCGCTGGCTGGGCCCGAACCCCGTGCAGCAGCGGGTGGTCGAATTCTACGATCGCTTCACCCAGGCGACCGCCCGACAGGGAGTGGTTCGGCCTGATCACCAGACGCAGCAGGAGTTCGCCCAGGCAATCGCGGACCGCTGGCAGCCACAGCTGACCGCTGCCGGACTGCCGACGTTCCCCGCGGAAATCACCCGGCACTTCTATGACGTGCGGTTTGGCGATCGCGTTCTGCCCCCCGAGACCCTCACCCACATCGAGCGGCAACTCGAGTCCTTCACCCAGGCCATCGCCAGCCCGGCCCCGGTGGCGAAGAACGCCTGAGTCCCTCGACGATCCCGAGATCGCGTCCGCTGGTCGCCAGGGCGGGGAACGCTTTCGCCCCCGACTCAGCGTGACCAATGGGGTGGGTGGCCGACTGTCGCCAGTGCGGGGCCGCTCGGGCGTGGTGGAATTGGTCGTGTGCGGGTGGTGGCCGGGGTTGCTCCCCCTGCAGGCGACTTGCACAATGGGGCTCGCGAGTGGGGTCGCCCGCACTGCGGGAGCGGCCCTGTTCTTCACTTTCCCCTGGCCGGGTCCCTGTGCCCGGCGATCGCCCCTGTGAGCCCCCCGCCATGCACCAGCCTCTCCCGATTGGCCGTCGCTCGTTTCTGCAGCAGGCTGTCCGCTGTGGGTTCGCCTGGGGTGGGGCGACGCTGGCGCTGGGGCCGACTCGCGCCCGGGCGATTGGCCCGATCAAGCGGAATGGTCGCCAGCACTTCAAGCTGTCGCTCGCCGCGTATTCCTTCCGCGACGAACTGACGGGCAAGCAGGGGAAGGGGATCACGCTCGACGACTTCGTGCGGCTGTGTGCCGACTACGACCTCGATGGGACCGAGCTGACGAGCTACTACTTCCCGAAGGAGTTCGACAACGCCTACCTGCAGCACCTGAAGCAGTTGACGTTTCGGCTGGGGCTCGACATTTCGGGCACGGCAATTGCCAACGATTTCTGTCTCCCCGAGGGGGATGCCCGCGCCCAGTCGCTGGCCCACACCAGGCGGTGGATCGATCATGCCGCGACGCTGGGTGCGCCGGTCATCCGCATCTTCGCGGGGAATGTGCCCGCCGGCGACACGGAAGCGGCCTGCATCAGCCGCTGCGTGGCGGGGATCGACGAGGTCCTCGAGCATGCGGCCCAGAAGGGGGTCTGCCTGGCCCTGGAGAATCATGGAGGCATCACCACGCGCCCCGAGCAGATGCTGCAGATTGTGAAACAGGTGCGCGAGTCACCGTGGTTCGGGGTGAATTTCGACGGGGGGAATTTCCGCTCGGCCGACCCCTACGCCGACCTCGCCCAGATTGCCCCCTACGCCCTGAACGTGCAGATCAAGACCGACATCTTCCGCAACGACAAGCGGGAGGACACCGATCTCGAACGGGTGATCGCCATTCTCAAGTCGGCGGGCTACCGCGGGTACATCGTGCTCGAATACGAGTCGGCCGAAGATCCCCGGACCGCCGTCCCCAAGCACCTGCAGACCCTCCGCAAGCTCATCTCCAGGGCCTGAGGTCAACTGCCGCGTTGCGGTCGCCCCGAAGAAATACCTGGCTGCTGGCTCAGCCGCTGGGCACGCCGTCGGCAGTGGCGCCCGTCCGCGCTGGAGTCCGCACTGCGACGCGCAGCCTACTCGCTGCGGCGCTCTCGACCTTTCCCGCGTCGCTCAGTGGGCTCTGTTCGCGGTGGGAGCGGGGGCCTGGGTCGCGGCGACCACGCGGGTCAGTTCGGCGGCGAGCCGCTGCGCTTCGACATACGCGGGGGAAGTCACCACGCCGACGGCGGCGTCGAGTTCGTCGTGCAGTTGGCCCAGCAAGTTGCGGCGGAGGAAATCGGCGAACCAGGCGACCCGGCGGGCTGCGAACGCGGTCTGCAACTGCCGAAACCGCGCCTCCAGCAGCCGCAGCCCGGTCAATGTCCCCGAGATCGCCGTCTCGCCCACCACCATCGCCCCAGTCCCCCCCGCGACATCCCCCAGGACGTGGACCATCAGCGTTTTGGCGGCGGCTGCCGAGACGAACGGTGCCAGCGCGTGCCCCGCCGGGCCCGCCGCGGCGGCGAACAGCACCACGCTGGTCACGGGGCGGGCCATGGCCGCGGCACTGTCGAGGTTTCTCAGCAGCTTGAACGTCTGCGGGCTGTCTTCGCGAAACTTCTGCAACTGGGAATCAACCACTGTGTGCAGTTCGTCGGCGAACTGAAACGTCGCCAGTTCCTCGGTCAACCGCCGCAAGACCTGCGCCCGCGATTGCCCGGCCAGCAACTGTTCGAGCCGGGGGCGGAGCAGTTCATTCCCCAACTGCGACAGGCGGGTCAATTCAGTGTACAGCAGGTCGATGGTGCGCAGCATGAGGTCGCGCTCCTGCTGGACGTAGACCGCAGCTGGGTCGGTGGTCGGGCCGCTCAACCGCCCGGCGACCCACTTCACCGGCTTCAGCACGTACCCCCCCAGGGCCGAGTAGGCGTCGTGGATGGTCCGCACCATTCCCTCGCGGTGCGTCCGCCACCACTCCTTCACTTCCCCCACCAGCAGCGACGTCGGGGCGTTGGGCCAATTGTCGATCCGGGCCAACTGCTGCATCGAGAGCAGGCTCGCCGCCGCCTCGAACCCCGCCGCCCGGCCACGCACCTCAGCCAGCCACCCCGGCAATCCCTCCTCCGGGTGCGCGACCTGCGCGAGGGCCCCCCGCACCGTGCGCAGCTTGATCTCGGCGAACCGCATTCCCGCCAGGTCGTCGCGGAGATTGCGCGGCGTGCCCGCGGTGTCTCCCGCGGGGCCACGGTCACCCTGCGACTTGGGGAGTGGCCAGCTTTTTTCGTAGAACGGCAGCCTGTTCGCCTCGGCCGCCCGGCGATCGTTCGGCGCGACATACAGCAGATCGGGCACAATGCCCGTCTCGCGCGAGAACGTCTCCAGCCAGCGGGGCCAGTACTCTTCGTCCTCGGGCAGCAGGCACTGGTTGAAGACCACCACCACCGCCTTGTCTTCCGCCGCCGCCTTGCGGAAGAACTGCTTGACCGCTGCATCGTTGTATTTCTGCTGGGTCAGCACGGCGACCAGCACGTCGGCGCAGTGCCTGACCCGATCGGCCCGCAGCCAGTTCACCGGGGCGTCACTGTCGATGTCGGGGGTGTCGAGCACCAGCAGGTTGGAGGGGAGTTCAGCAGAAGTTTTCCAGAACAGCCAATGCTCGTCCGCTTCCCCCAGGGGACCATCGGCCTCGGCCCACTCCCGCAGGACGAACCCGGGGAAGATCTCGGCCAGCCGGTGGTGACTGGCAAAATCAGCCGGGACAAGACAGGTGGGGTGCCTGGTTCCCGAGGCGAGCGGGCTGGTCGCACTGGCGCGGGTCCCGGCGAGGTGGTTGAAGACCACGCTCTTGCCAATGTTGGTTCCGCCCACCACGGCGGCCACGATGAATGGCTCGCCCCCCAACTGCGGGACGAGTTTGCGGGTCAGCGTTTCGTACCAGTCGCGCCCGGGCAACGGCGGGATCTGCAGCACCTGGCAGCGCGGATCAAGCTGGGCCAGCACGGTGGCCAGTTGGGTGACCACAGCCGAACTTTCGGCGAACGGCCCCCCTGCCGGGGCCCCGCGTCGCGCATTGCCACTCATGCCAGTTCCGGTCAACGCAGCCTTCCTCCAGTCGCCCCTGCCTGCCGGGGACCGCCTCGCGGCCCCCGACTCCCACGATTCAGAGTAACGGGTCGCCGGGGGGTTTGAGAATCTCGCCTGCCTTCGGTCTTCCCCCGCGAACGCCCCAAGGTTCACACTCGGCCAGCCTCTTGAGAACCAGGCGACCCCCTGTGTGGCGAATTGGCGCTGTCTGGCGGTGCGCTCGGCCACTGCCTGCCGGGGTGACGTTTGGGCTCGCACAACCTGCCGTCGGCCGGACCTGGCCCGGTGGGGAGGTTGCCTGCAACGGCCCGGGGGGCCGGTGCGCTGGCGACCCAGGCTTAAGTGCCGCAGAAGGTGCGATACCGGCACGACCCTGCGGGCGGTGGCTCGCGGTATTCCGGCAGGGCAGGGTCGAGTTCAAAGGGGCGCGCGACCGCCTGCAGCAACCGGTGAAACGGGCGCAGATCTCCCGCTTCGCTCGCCCCCCTGAGGGCTTCCTCCACCCGGTGATTGCGGGGAATGACCCGGGGGTTCGCCGCCCGCATCAGGGCGAGCGAGCCCTCGACGGTGGCCCCTTCCGCCCCCCGCCGGGCCTGCCAGCGGTCCCGCCACGCGGCGAACGCCGGCTCACGCAGCTTGTCTCCGGGCGCGGCTCCCGCCAGCACCTCCTCGAGTTCGAGGAACGTGTTGGTAAAGTCGGCAGCCGCTCCCTGCATCACTTCAAACAGCGCGTCGCACAATTCCTGGTCGCCCCCCTGGGCCGTCGCAAGCCCCAGCTTCCGCCGCATCCCCGCCAGCCAATGCGCGGACTGGCTGTGGGCGAACTGATGCAGTCGCTCGGTGGCCAGTTCAATCGCCCGCTGCTGGTCGGCGTGCAGCAGGGGAAGCAGTGTCTCGGCGAACCGCGCGAGATTCCACTGCGCGATCGCGGGCTGATTGGCATAGGCGTAGCGTCCCCCGTGATCGATCGAGCTGAAGACCATCTCGGGATGGTAGGTGTCGAGGAACGCACAGGGGCCGTAATCGATCGTCTCACCCGAGAGCGCCATGTTGTCGGTGTTCATCACCCCGTGCACGAAGCCCACGAGTTGCCACTGGGCGATCAGCCTGGCCTGCCGTTCGCAGACCGCCTCGAGCAGGGCCAGGTGGCGGTCGGGGCCAGGCTCGATCTCGGGGAAGTGGCGGGCGAGGGTGTAGTCGGCGAGGGCCAGCACGACGGGTTGATCATTCCGGGCGGCGGGGAACTGAAACGTCCCGACCCGCAGGTGGCTGGCGGCGACGCGGGTGAGCACCGCCCCGGGCAGGCGGGTTTCGCGGTGGATGGCGTCGCCCGTCGCCACGACGGCGAGACTGCGGGTCGAAGGAATGCCCAGCGCGTGCATCGCCTCGCTGATGACGTACTCGCGCAGCATGGGACCCAGCGCGGCTCGACCATCTCCCCGGCGGGAGTAGGGAGTGGGACCCGAGCCTTTGAACTGCAGGTCGCGACGGTCTCCCCGGGGGGTCAACTGTTCGCCCAGCAGAATGGCGCGGCCATCGCCCAGCATGGTGAACCCGCCGTACTGGTGTCCCGCATACCCCTGGGCAATGGGGTCGGCGTCGGGAGGAATGACCTGGCCCGAGAGGAGGCTGGCGGTGACTGCCGGGGAGAGCGGGGAGAAATCGAGCCCGAGTTCCGCGGCGAGAGGCTGGTTCAGCACCACCAGGTGGGGCTGAGGAAACCGCTGCGGCGTGGCTCGTTGAAACAGCAACGGCGGAAGCCGGGTGTAGCTGTTGTCAAACCGCCAACCCGGGTCATGCCCGGCAGGCGAAGCGGAGATCTGCGACGGAGTGGACACGGGACGTGGGCCCGGGGGAGTGGGGGGAAGGGAACACGGGAGGGGGCTGCGTCGGACGTCCGAAAACTGATGCGGCAGGGCGACGGAGGCCTGGTTACACTGTAGGAGTGATCGCGATTCAAGGGTACTATCGCGACGCAAAGCAGGTTCGTTTCGAAATAAGGTGGAGCATGAGACTGTTTGACTGGTTCAGAAGGTTTTGCAGTTGGCCGTCGTGGCTGACCGCAGGCGGGTCCAACATGGCGACCAGTCGAGCACTCAAAAAGGGAAGCCGTTTGTATGAACAAGGTGATGCGGCTTCGGCACTTCGTTTTTTTCAGAAGGCCGCCTCGCTGAATCCCGCCTGCAAGACCTCGCAGGAAATGCTGGGGCTCACGCTGGTGACACTCGGTCGCCATGACGAGGCGTTGCGGGCGTTCGCAAAGCTGAAAGAACTTGGCCACGAGTGCGCGTCCAGTGCGTTCGGGACGTTTGTGGCCTGCCTGGAGCTTGAACGCCACTCCGAAGCCAGGGAGGCACTGGACGTGTCTCTTCAGCTGCGCGTCGGGACGGCACTGGCCGCCAACGACCGGCAGAGGCTTGAGCGAATCCTGTTGGAATTCTGGGCTGAGAGCAAATCGCGGCTTGAAGAGTCTCCACAGCACATGGAGCAGATCTGCCTCGCAATGGCCCGATTGTTCACGAAGCTCAATCAATCAACACCGGCCTCCGAGATGGTTCGGGGGGAAGGAGCCGTATGGCTTGAACTGTGCACCCTTCTGCGGAAGTTCGAGCGGTACGACGGCGCCGAAGCGGCGGCGCGGACAGCGCTGCGCCGGTG
>CAIUHT010001328.1 GCA_903898975.1 uncultured Planctomycetaceae bacterium | reverse complement strand
GGGTTGGATGCTGGGCCGGGGGGGAAGTCCGGTCGTTGCCCCACAACCTGCTGGGCCGGGCGAACCCGAGGGATCATCCCCTTCGATTACCCTCCCCGAGGCGAAGACCCAGGCGGCACAGATCGAGACAACTCCGGCCGCTCGCCGAACGATGCGGGATGCCCGCTGGGTTCCCGGCCGCGTGCAATACGACGACACCCGGCACGTGGAATTGAAAGCCGGGACCGACGGGGTGCTGGCCCGCGTGCTGGTGAAGCCGGGCGACAAGGTGCAGCAGGGACAGGTGCTGGCGGTGCTGAGCAGCCCGGAAGTCGGGACCGCCCGGGCCGATGTCTTGCAAAGGCAAGCCGAGCGCGAACTGGCCGAACGCACCCACGCCTGGCGCAAAGAGACGGGCGAGCAGGTGGCGAAGATGATCACCGCGATCGACGACTCCCGTCCGATCGCCGAAATTGAGAAGGAGTTTCGCCAGACCCGACTGGGCGAGTACCGGGGGACACTGCTGGGGGCCTATTCGAAGTACCTGCTGGCGACGAACCTGGCGAGCAAGGCGGCGGCCGCCGCCGAGGGAGGGGCCGTCTCAAATCGCACGGTCAGCGAGCGGACCAGCGAGCGCGAGTCGGCGGAGGAGCTGCTGCGGGGGGCACTCGAGCAGTCGCTGTTCGACACCCGGCAGGCCGCCGAGGCGGCCGAGGCCGAGTTGCAGAACGCGACCCGCCGGCACGAAGTGGCCTGCGAAAACCTGGAGGCGCTGTTGGGGTACGAAGAGCCCCTGGAGAGCGGGATGGCCCCGGGCCGGCTGTCGCTGGTCGAACTGCGAGCCCCCTTCGCCGGGACAATCGAAGAACAAATGTATTCGGCGACCGAGCGAATCCAGGCGGGGGCGACACAGTTCGTACTCGCCGACACGACCCGCCTGTGGGTCGCCGCCGACGTCCGCGAGGCCGATTGGCCCGCCCTCAACGTGGAGCCCGGGCAGAAGATTCCGGTCTCCACCCCGGCTCTCCCCGGCAAGGCCCTGGAAGCCGAGGTGTACTACGTGGGGCGGGCGGTCGAGGTGGCCTCGAGTGCCATTCCCCTGGTGGCCCGGCTCGACAACAGCGAAGGGCTGTTGCGGCCGGGACTGTTCGTGCGGGTCTCCCTGCCCCTCGAGTTGGGCGAAGAGGTGCTGGCGGTTCCCGAGGGGGCCGTCTTGCAGCACGAGCGAACCAGCTTCGTGTTTGTGGAAGAGACGGGGGGACAGTTTCGCCGGGTCAATGTCGAGACCGGGCGCCGGGGCGAGGGCTGGATCGAAGTCCGCAGGGGACTGGCCGAGGGAGAGCGGGTGGTCTCGCGGGGCGCATTTGCCCTGAAGTCGGAACTGCTGCTCGAGCGCGAGGAATAGACCATGCTGAGCGGACTGATCGAGTTTTCGCTGAAGAACCGGTTCCTGGTCCTGATCCTGACCGGGCTGGTGGCGCTGTTGGGGCTGGTCGCGGCGGTCAACCTGCCAATCGACGCGGTCCCCGACCTGACCAACACCCAGGTGCAGGTGGTGACCGAGGCGGGGCCCCTCTCACCAGTCGAGGTCGAGCGGTACATCACCTACCCGGTCGAATCGACCATGAGCGGGCTCCCGAAGATCGAGGAGCTGCGCAGCGTTTCGAAATTTGGAATCTCGGTGGTGACCATCGTATTCCAGGAGGGGACCGACCTGTACCGGGCCCGGCAACTGGTGACCGAGCGGTTGCCGCAGGCAACAGCGCAGATCCCGGCGGGCTACGGTGTGCCACAACTGGGGCCACTCACTACCGCGCTAGGTGAGATCCTGCAATTCGAGGTGCGGGGGGACGCCCGCTACACCCCCATGCAGCTCCGTACGATCCTCGACTGGGACGTCGCCCCGAAGCTCCGGGAAGTCCGCGGGGTGACCGAGATCAACACCCACGGGGGGTTCTTCAAGACGTTTGAGGTGCGTCCCGACCCCGATCGGCTGAACAGCTACGGGATCTCGCTGGAAGATCTGTTCCAGCGTCTCGAAGAGAACAACCTGATCGCCGGGGGGGGCTATGTGGTGCACTACGACGAACAGCGGTTCATCCGGGGGCAGGCGCTGCTCGAGAAGGCGAGCGACATTTCCGACATCGTGCTGCAGCGGACCCCCGCCGGGACCCCGATCCTCGTCAGCGACGTCGCGACCGTCGAGATCGCGCCGTTCGTCAGGCAGGGAGCGGTGACCCGCGACGGCCGGGGCGAGGCGGTCACAGGCCTGGTGATGATGTTGATTGGCGAGAATTCGCGAATCGTGGTCGAGGCGGTCAAGGATCGAATCGAACAGCTGCGCACCATCATGCCCCCCGGGGTGACCATCGATGTGACCTATGACCGCTCGGCCCTCATCGGCCGCACCCTCTCGACCGTGGTCAAGAACCTGGTCGAGGGGGGTGCCCTGGTCATCATCGTGCTGCTGATCATGCTGGGGAGTCTGCGGGCCGGGCTGGTCACGGCACTCGCCATCCCCCTGTCGATGCTCTTCGCCACCAACCTGATGCACGCCTTTTCGATCACCGCCAGCCTCATGAGCCTGGGGGCCATCGACTTCGGCCTGATTGTCGACAGCTCGGTGATCATGATCGAGAACTGCATCTCGCGGCTGGCCCACGACCAGGGGCGCACCCCCCGGCTGCAGGTCATCCGCGACGCCGCGATCGAGGTCCGCAAGCCGACGATGTTCGGGGAACTGATCATCGCGGTGGTCTATGTGCCCATCCTCGGCCTGCAGGGAATGGAGGGGAAGATGTTCCGCCCCATGGCCCTGACAGTGCTGTTCGCACTGCTGGGCTCGCTGATCCTGTCGATGACCTTCATGCCCGCCATGGCTTCGCTCGCACTTCCCAGGCACGTGAGCGAACACGAGGTCTGGCTGGTCCGCTGGATCAAGCGGTTCTACGACCCGCTGGTGAAGAAGACCATCGCCCACCCGGTGCTGACCACGCTGGTTGCCCTGTCGGTGTTGCTGGCGAGCCTGCCGATCGGCGCCTGGCTGGGGGCGGAATTCATGCCCCGACTGGAGGAGGGTGACGTGCTGATCGAAGCGGTCCGCCTCCCCACCGCCTCGCTCGAGGGCTCGATCGACATGTCGACCCAGATCGAAAAGATCCTGATCGATCCCACCGAGTTTCCCGAGGTCCAGACTGTCTTCTGCAAGACGGGCCGACCCGAGATTGCCAACGACGTGATGGGGGTGCATCAGACCGACGTCTGGGTGCTCCTGAAACCGCATGCGGAATGGCCCAGGCGGGTCTCGCGCGATGAGCTGATTGGTCGAATGTCGGCCGCGCTCAACGAACGCGTACCCGGGGTCGCATTCGGGTTCACGCAGCCGATCGAGATGCGGGTCGATGAACTGGTCGCCGGGGTCAAGGCCGACGTGGCCGTGCAGCTTTACGGCGATGATCTCGAGGTCCTGGGGGCGAAGGCGAAGGATATCGAGCGGGTGCTGAAACAGATTCGTGGCGGCGTCGACGTAAAGGCCGACTACCAGGCGAATCTCTCGACCCTGCGGATCGAACCCCGCCGGGCGGCACTGGCCCGCTATGGCCTCGACGCCTCACGGGTGATGAACGTTGTCGCCGCGCTGGGGGGGCGGGAGTCGGGGGTCATCTTCGAGGGGCGGGCCCGCTTTCCGATCATCGTCCGCATTCCACCCGAGTGGCGGAAGAATCCCGATCTGATCGGGCAACTCCCGGTCGCCACCGTGGGGGGCAAGGCGGTTCCCCTGTCGGAACTCGCCGACCTGATTCTCGAAGAGACTCCTCCCGCGGTCGATCATGAATCGATCCGCCGGCGGACCTTCATCTCGGCGAACGTCCGCGGCCGCGACGTGGCCAGCTTCGTCGCCGAGGCCCAGGCCGCCATCGCCCGCGAGGTCCCACTCCCGACGGGGTACGAACTGAAGTTCGGGGGCGACTTCGAAAACCTGCAGTCGGCGGCCCTTCGGCTGGCGATCATCACGCCGATCGTGTTGCTGGTGATCTTCCTGCTGCTGCACTCGTCGTTCCATTCGGCCCGGCTCGCGCTGCTGATCTTCCTGGCGGTGCCGATGGCCGCCTCGGGCGGAGTTTACGCCTTGGCCCTGCGGGGGATGCCGTTCAGCATTTCGGCGGGTGTCGGATTCATCGCCCTGTTTGGAGTGGCGGTGCTGAATGGGCTGGTGTGGGTGAGTGCCGCGGAAAACCTGCGGCGGTCGGGGATGGAGATCCACGAGGCGACGCACGAGACCGCCGACAAGCGGCTGAGGCCGGTGCTGATGACCGCGATGGTCGCGGCCCTCGGCTTCCTGCCGATGGCCCTGTCGACCAGCGACGGGGCCGAGATGCAGCGCCCGCTGGCGACGGTGGTGATTGGGGGCCTGATCACGTCAACGCTGCTGACGTCGCTGGTGATCCCGGCGATCTACCCGTGGTTCGCCCGGGGGCTCCCGTTGGGCCAGGCCGGGGAGGCGTAAGCAACGCGAACCGATGAGGCCGTGGCCGGAACGAGTTTTGGGAACTGCCGAGAAGTCACGAGGAGCGAGGAGGGGCGTGGGTCGCGCACGTGTCCCCCCGTCCCGCGAGTCATCGCGGGGCGGGGGAGCCACGTCGCGGCGTTTCGCCGGGGGCTGGCGCGGCCCGCTCCCGTGAGGGGAGCAGGGCATCTGGGATTGCCGCCCCCGCCACAGCCGCAGGAGGGGACCCGGGAAGAGACACGCTCGAGGTAACCAACGTCGCCGTCGCTGCGCTGGGAGGGAGCAGTGGAGGTGCCGTGGTCCAGCCCGAGAGAGCATTCGGGGCGACCCGCTGCCGCCAGAGGTAGAGTGCTCCCCGAGCCCGGATGGGGTGGGCCAGTCGGCGGGGTTGGGCGACGATCCAGCAGTACGGGCCCTGCACAAAACGGGCCCCGGCGTTCACGTTGAGATTCCAGCGAGTCGCGAGTGCCGCCTGCTGAACGCGGAGGTCGGCCAGGGGGAGCACCGTCACCAGGTCGAGCACACCGAGAATGGCACCGGTGACAAGTGGGGCCGGGTCAATCTGCAGGCGCTCGCACGCGGCGAAATCGACGGTTGTGCTGGAGTGAATCCACAGGGGACCGCGATGGTCGGTCTGCCAGCGCCGGTTCTCGCACCAGTCCTCCCCCGACAGCAACAGACTGGCCCACGGCTGCCGGACAGTCAACACGGTGAGTTCAGTGACAGACATCGGGAGCCCCATCGACAAACAGGGGTGGCCAAGAAGAGCTGCTACGCGGGACCGGAGCAAATCTGAGGGCCATCCCGAACCCCTCCCCTCGCGTTTGCCCGGCTCGATGCTGACGCTGACCGCGCAGTCGGCGAGTCGGAAACTGAGAGCGTCACGAACGCGTTTCGCATAATTTTACGGGGTCGCGACCAGTGTACAGCCCGCGGGCCGCTCCGTGGTCAGACTCGACTGCGACCCCGACCCTGTGCGGCCGGATGGATCTCGTGTGGAACTGGTCTGTTCAGCTGCGGGCGGGGAAGGGAGCCGTCGCCATAACGACTCAGCTCAACCTCGTCGGGGCGCCTTAAGCCCGAAATCCCTTAACGGAATCCTGTCCCGAGGTCTGCCGCGGGAAGTCGGATCGTAGACCGGCTCTGGCCGCATCGGAAGCCCGACGGCAGCGCCGGACTCGAGGTTGGGGGCCGATCCTGTCAGCCCTCGTTACGCGCCTGGACGGAGTTGTCAGATCCCGGCTTTGAGCTGGCGGGCGGCGATGACGGTCTTGCGGCGGGTTTCCATCAGGTTACCCAGTTGCCGGCTGAGGGTTGGCGTCCGTCCCATCAGCC
>CAIUHT010001327.1 GCA_903898975.1 uncultured Planctomycetaceae bacterium | reverse complement strand
GGGAGCAGCCCCCAGACAATCCAGCCATTCAGCAGCCACCACAGTCCGACAGCGGCCATCAGCAGCCCCCACATGGGCATGGGGACCAGTTCGATCGAATCGCACAACTGGCCGACCCGGGGAATCGACCGGACGCCCCGCACGCCCGCCTTCGTCAGCACCACCAGCACCCCGCCGGCGGTCAGCAGCAGCCGCCACAGCACGGTGAACAGTCCCACCCGCGAGCCCGAACTGCCAAACAGCGTGATCTGCCAGACCGGACGCGACGATTCGCGGTCTTCGGTATCCCGGCCCAACTCGATGGACTGCACTGGACTGGTTGTCGCAGGGTTGGGCGTGGTGGTGAATGTCCCCGGTGCCGCCGGCGTGGCTGCGGGGGCCGAACCCGTTGCTCCCGCCGCGGCACTTCCGGCCACCGCACCGCCAGTGGCTTTACCAACGGGCGTCCCACCCGCGGCCACCCCGCCCGGTGCTGCTCCACTTCCCGAGCTGGCAGGAGCGGCGCCTGGCGGGGTTTCGACGGGGGCCTCGACCGTGGGCATCAGGCCCCGGGCAGCCAGCTTGCGCGCGTGGGCCCGCTCGAAGAGGGTGAGCCGACGACGGTATTTGTCGAGGTGTTCCCGCCCCAGGTCGGCGAGGGTGGCGGGGTCGGCGAGTGTCTGCTCGATCGCCTTGAGCGTCGATCGCCCTCCGGCCTGCACCGATCCCAAGGTCAGCTCGGCTTCCGTGAACAGGGCCTCAAGCCGCTTTTCGACCAAGGCTGCCCGCCGGGCCCCCGTGTCGTTCTCCCACTGTTTTCGGAGCGCGGTGATTTCGACCTGCAGTGCCTGCTGATCTGCGGGGGGGAGATCTTCGAGGGCCACCTCGGCGAGGTGCAGCAGGTTGTCGACCGAAACGGGGTCGCGTTCGGCGAGCCGGGCCTGCGCGCGGGCGAGGTACTCACGCACCTCGGCGACATCGGCGGCGCAGAGAGGCGTGGTGGGGAACGGCGTGATGGGCAGTGCCAGGCAGCACGCGAGCGCAACCCAGGCCAGTCGGGAAGGGACGTGCATGGAGCGGCGTCTCCGGGAGGCAGTGGGAGGAACTCGCGGCCCAGTCAGCGGGTTCACTTCCCGGCTGTTCAGCATAACGCCCCTCTTACACCGCGTGCAGCCCCAGGCGAGCGGGTGCCGCTGTTCGTTGGCCCGGTTCCCCTGGGTAAGTTCACACCGCCTGTGTGGGCCCAAGTTCCACCGGCTGGCCCTTGGGGCGCAGCCGCTGGTCTCAGCCGCTGGTCTCAGCCGCGGGCCACTGCGCCGGATCGGCCCGACAGACTCCGACCGCGATCTCTACTGGACCGCAATCCGCAGCGGTCGCGGGTCCCGCACTGTCGGAACGGTGACCGCCATCATGGCGCGGCGACTGCGAGCCGAGTGCCGTCCCGAGGGCTGCGGGGCGGGCTTTTCCGCGTGAGGTTTCGGGCCAGGCAGGGCAATACAGGACTGGCCAAGACAAGACTGGCCAAGACAAGACTGGCCGCGACAAGGCTGACCAAGCCAGGAACGAATCGGAGCCGGAGCGTTCAGCGGTCGTTGGCGAGATCGGGGTCGTCGTTGTCGAGCGGGAAGATCTCGGTGAGGCGGGTGATGCGGAGCACGTCGAGCACATCGCCACTGGTGGCGAACCGCACATCGAGCGAGTTCACTTTCGCGAACTTGTGCAGGCCCACCAGGATGCTGATCATCGCCGAGTTCATGAACTGCACGCGATGCAGATTGACCAGCACCCGCTTGCCGCTGAGGTCGGCTTGCCGGCAGATGTCACGCAGCGACTGACCAATCTGGTCGGCCTGACCCTGATCAAAAATCCGAGTGTCGGTGAGGGTCACAATGACTTTTTCTGGAGTTTCACGAATTTGCAGCGACATGGCACCAGCCTGTTGGGAAATCTGTCAGCCCGAAGGAAATACTGTCACTCGCCTCGATCAGAGACCGCCTGCTCTTCCGCCCCCCACCCAATCTTGAGCGGACGGGCCAGGCTTGAGCCGACTGGCCACGCTTGATCCGACCCGGGAGGTGGCCTGAAGTCTAATTTGCCAACCCCCGGCTGTCACGACCGGTCCGCCGACGCGGCGTGGCGGGTGTGCACAGCCTTCATGGCGAGCCACAGCTGGTGCGATTGATTGCCTTGACTGGAATCCCTCCCATGGACGGTTGTCATGCAGGTTCGC
>CAIUHT010001326.1 GCA_903898975.1 uncultured Planctomycetaceae bacterium | reverse complement strand
GGGGAACCGCGCTGTCGCCGCCGCCCCCGCCCCTGGCCCCGTCTCTGGTCCCGTCTCTGGTCCCGCACTGGTGACGGGACCCATGACCATGCCGCCCGGGGCACCCGCGGGGTGAGTCGCGACTTGAGGAGTGCCGAACGAGAGGGTGATCTGCAGGGGGATCTGAAAAGTGATCGACCCGGGCCCACCCCCCAAGGAGACACTCACCCCTCCATTCATGTCGGTCCTCCCGCCACCTCCACTGCCCCCGCTTGCACTCACCGGGCCGCCCAATCCCGGGCCACCGAACCCCTGGCCGCCAAATCCCTGGCCGCCAGTGGCTGGCGAGTGGCTGTTCGGGAATCGGGAGGCCGCAGAACTGGAGCCCGCGCCCCTCGACTGGCTGGGGACCAGGCTCTCCCGGTTCTCGAGGTCGGTCCAGACCTTGCCATAGAATTCACTGGGGCCGGCTCCGGGGGTGAATTGCACCCCTGCCTGAACCACGCGGGAATCGTGCGCGAGTTCACTGGCGGGGACGGCGTAGTTGGCCTTGAGGTATTCACCGGCGAAGTGCAGTGCCACCACGTGACCGGTCTGGATGTCGATGACTGCCGACCCGGAATTCCCCCCCAGGGTCGAGGCATCGTGCACCCCGGCCCGCACCAGCCGCTTGTAACTCGTGAAGTCGAGTCGCGGCTGGAGCTTGCCCGGTTGCAGGCGTTTCACTTCGTACTGGCCCTCGAAGATCTGGTTTTGCAGGGCCGTGTCGGGGTTGCGGGGGTCGAAGGCGGGATAGCCCACGACGGCGATCTCGGTCTCGCGACTGGCGAGGTCATCGAAGGCGCCCGAGTGGAGGGTCAGGCGGGGATGCTGCTCGTCGAGTCCCTCCACCTCCAGCAGGGCCATATCCCAGTAGGGGTGAATCATCACCACGTTGCGGACCACCAGCAGCGTCCCCCGGCCCTGTCCCAGTTCGCGGCCGAAGTCGATGGCCGACGTCCGGCCGGGGCGAAACACCAGGGACCGCACTCCCACGCCGATGGCAAACGCCTCGGCGACATGGCGGTTGGTCATCATGAGCTGGTGGCCCACCACGAACGCCGTCCCAGCGTAAGGGGTGGGCGAGTTAGGGAGTTCAACCCGGCCAATCGAGCGGAACGCCGTTTCCAGCCGCTGGCGGATCGGGTCGTCTCCCAGGTGGGTCCAGGGGGCGGGGGGCGTGGGGAAGCGGCCTTGAGAGATCAGCAAGGCCGGGCGAAAGCGCGGGAGCACAATCGCCTCAAGTTGCCATAACTCGTCGGGCGAGAGCGATTCCCCCGCAGGCAGCGAATCCAGGTTGCGGACGGCGGAGACCGCTGGCTCAATATCGCCAGCCCTTTCGAGCACAGACTCCAGCCCCGCCGAAACAGCCTCCAGGCCACCCCCCCGGGGAGCCATGCGCCCCAACAGGCTTTTCAGCCTGTCGGTCTTGGTTTGAACTGTCAGCTGTTGGGGTGCGGGCATGGCGCATCATCCCGTTCCAGGGAGAATCGGGGAATCACAAAGATTGAGCCCGATCTTGCCAACGGGGAAAACCGCAGTAAAGCCTTAAACCAAATGCCAGGACCCCGGTCTCTCCCTCCGCGCTCTCGTTTCCAAGAGCGCGGAGGAAGGGATCGGGGCCTGGTGGAAACGCGTTCGGTTGCTTTGGGGCGAACCGCCTCCGCCTACCAGCGGAAGTCGGCACCCAGCGAAACACCGTACATGTTGAAGTCTTGCCGGTGCATATCGACCACAATGCCAGCCGGGTTGTTGATGCCGGTTTCGTTGTAGTAGATGTTGTCTTCGGGGCGGGTGATGTTGGCCAGGTACATGAAGTTGTACCCGATCCGCAGGCTCATGTTGGGGTGCACGTTCAGGGTCGCCCAGCCCAGCAGGTCCACACCCCCGGCCAGTTGCGTGGTGAGGTCCTCGGTGAAGACCCGCGGGTCCCCGGCGAACCGCACATTCTGCGTTTCGACCTCGGCCAGCATGGTGTTCGACAGCACCATGAACTTCGCCTCGGCACCGAACTCGATCAGCTGCGTCACGAACTCGATCCGTGTCCCAATCTGGCCACCACCCAGGTGGTTGGTGGTCTTCGATTCGATCAGCGTTTCAAACGGGGCGACGGGGGCCAGTTCCTGGAAGACACCGTACTGTCCCAGCCGTTCCCGCAGGTTGATGTACCGCAGCCCCACCAGCGGCCGGCAGTGCAGCAGCCCATCGACGTCGTAGTCGATGAGATAGTTGCCTTCGGCTCCCCAGAGTTGCGACTGGTAGATCGCGGCGAACCGCTGGTTGTAGATGAAGAACAGGTCGGTGAGGGCGCCGTTGGCGTAGACGCTGGTCACGATGGAGGTCGGCAGCCCGAAGAAGAAGTCGTTCTGGCCGAGGTTTTCGACCACGTAGCCGCTCTTCTTCTGCTCGAGCATGAAGGCGCTGATTTCGATCGAGTCGCCATGGGTGAGTTCCAGGCCTCCCGAGACGCGCACACCGTTGGTGTCTCGCAGGTCGACCGACAGCAGGTCGGGAACCCGCCCCACCGTGGAAGGAAAGTTGGTGCCGGGCGTGAAGATGACGAACGGCTGGCTCGGGTCGGGGTTGCCCAACACGGGGGCACCCAGCAGCGTGTCACCGGGCCCGGAGAGGTTGTAATTGAGGTATTCGGCCCGCAGGAAGCCGCCCCCCGTGAAGAACGACGGATGGGGGAGCGAAAGCCCGTCATCGGGGACCTCCGTCCGGAGCCCGTCGTGGAAGGTCAGCCGCTGCTCGGGGGGACAGGCCCCGTAGCCCGGGTCGTCGTAGCCCTGCGCGGGGCCGTTGTACAGCACCGGTTCGGGCGCCCCCCACGCTCCCCCAGGAGCGGGATATTGGGCGTGGGCACTGGTCGCACCCAGCGAACAGGCTCCCAGCAACAGGGCCAGCGCGACACGTCGGGCTGTGGTCATCGTCCCGGTCCTCTTCTTCGTTCAAGGCAGACGGAAGGCACGCTCGCCGACGCGTGCCGGGAAGGGGCGCACGGTCGGCCGGAAACTCGCCGGTTGTAGGGGAAATTCAGGCTGTAACAGCTTTATCGGTCCCCACCCCCGGTCAACTTGCCCAAAACCGTTCCGTTTCGCGAAACCTTGCCGATTGTGGGGGTCGAATGCCCCGCCTGCCCGGGGTCGCGCTCAACGCTCGGTGCACCCCGGCAACTCGCCCGGCGACCGGAACGCCCCCCCCGTGCCGCCGACTTTCAGACAACGCCGCCGACACGCACCGGCAAGCCAATTCGCTCCCGATAGCCAATGCACCCACCTACTGCGAACTTTCGCCGCACCCCGTCGGACTGTGCTCTCACGTGTGG
>CAIUHT010001325.1 GCA_903898975.1 uncultured Planctomycetaceae bacterium | reverse complement strand
CGGGTCACGTGGTACCTGGGCATGATGCTCCTGGCGGGACTGCTCTCGTGGGGCTTCGCCTGGGCCCAGGGCTGGGTTCTCGCCTGCCTCTCCGAGCGGATCTCCGCCGATCTGCGAAATCGGACCTACGAACACCTGCAGCGGTTGTCGCTCGATTTCTTCAGCGCCAAGCGGACGGGCGACCTCGTCGCGCGCATCAGTTCCGACACTGACCGCATCTGCAGTTTTCTCTCAGACAACCTGATGGATTTTGTCACCGACCTGCTGACCATCGTCTGGACCATCGGCGTGCTGTTCTGGATGGACCGCACCCTGGCCCTCGCCACGCTGGTCACCTTCCCGCTGGTCGCCTGGCTGACCTACAGCATCCGCAATCGCCTTACCCACGGGTTCTCCACCGGGTACCGCGCCTGGGGCGACATGACCAGCATTCTCGCCGACACCATCCCCGGGATCCGCGTGGTCAAGGCGTTCGCCCAGGAACAGCGCGAAGTCGAACGGTTCGCCGATGCCAACCGCCGCATCATCGCCGCCAATGACCGCGTGAATGTCGTCTGGACCTTCTTCTGGCCCATGGTCACCTTCCTCAACCGTATCGGCCTGATTGTGGTGCTGGCGGTGGGCAGCTGGCTGATCCTCGGGGATGCCGCGACTGTCACCATCGGGACCCTGTTCGCGTTCAACAGCTACATTGGGGGTTTCTACTCGCGGCTCGAATCGATGAGCCGGATGGCCACCAGCACCCAGCGGGCCGCCGCCAGTGCCCAGCGGATTTTCGAGATCCTTGACCGCGTCCCCAGCGTCCCCGAGCCCACCAACCCCGTCCACATCGGGCGGTTGCGGGGCGAAATTGACGTGCAGCAGATCAGCTTCCGGTATGGCAATCGGCAGGTGATGGACAACGTGTCGCTCACCATCGCGCCGGGGGAGATGATTGGGCTGGTCGGCACGACCGGGGCGGGCAAGAGCACGCTGGTGAACCTGGTCTGTCGCTTTCACGACGTCTCCTCGGGCCGCATCCTGGTCGATGGTCACGACGTCCGGCAGCTGTCGGTCGCCGACTACCGCCGCAACATCGGCATTGTGCTGCAAGAGCCTTTCCTGTTCTTTGGCACCATCGCCGAGAACATCGCCTACGGTCGGCCCGAGGCGACGCGGGCCGAGATTATCGCGGCGGCCCGGGCGGCGCGGGCGCACGAGTTCATCCTCCGGCTGCCCGACGGGTACGACTCGATCGTGGGGGAGCGGGGGCAGACGTTGTCGGGGGGAGAGCGGCAACGGGTCTCGATCGCCCGGGCACTGCTGATCGATCCGCGGATCCTGATTCTCGACGAGGCCACCTCAGCGGTCGACACCACCACCGAGCAGCAGATTCAAGAGGCGCTCGACAACCTGGTGCGGGGCCGCACGACCATTGCGATTGCGCACCGGCTGAGCACGCTTCGGCAGGCCAGCCGCCTGGTGGTACTGGAGCATGGCCGGGTGGTGGAATGCGGCCCGCACGACGAACTGCTGGCCCGCAATGGCAAGTACGCGCAACTCTACCGGGCGCAGCTGAAGCAGCCCTTGGCGGGGGAAGTCCAACCTCCTGCCGCCACGGACGAAGCCCCCGCCACAGCCGTTGCCAGCGGAACCCGCGACCTGCCCCGCGAGCTGGCCACCACCGATCCCCAGTCCAACGACCGCCGCGGCGGCCCGCCCCGCGTCTCGGGTAGCCGAGCCGAGTAGAGCCTCGCCAGCACCAAGCGGTTCGCTCTCAAACGCTCTCCCTCGCCCCGGCCTCCCGGGCCCGCGTTGTTCCCGCCCGCGTTGTTCCGGCCCGCGTTGTTTGAATCCGCGTTGTACTTGCCCCAGGGTCGTTCCGTGCTCCAGGAAGCGCACAGGGCCGGCCCGGTGGATAAGTGCGTTGCTCTACCGGCTGCACCGCGGACAGCCTGGGTCGCTGTGTGGCCCGCGTTCGGTTCGCGCGGCAGCGGGGGACGGTCGTCGACGACAAACGTCTGGGATCACGCGGTGGCGGCCCGTGATCGACGACTTCAGCGCAGGCGACTACTGCCGCTCGCGTGCATCTCCTGGTTCGATTTCGAGTCCGGTCGGTTTGTGACTACCCGTTGGATGCCGCGGCAATCAGCAACAAGGCAAACAATCCTAAGTACCCGAGCACAACCATTGCTCCGGCAGCAAATAAGCGTATCGGCGTTGACCAATCTTCCTTTTGCACAATCCTGAAACACCCGCCTGCGAGACCGCAGCCAATCATTGCCGGAAGCGCACCGCCGAGAGTGAGTATCGGAATGCCCAGCGGAAGTGCAGAGACGACGAAGAAGTACCAGGGCAGAGAATAATTGGTTTTGACCGGCGGATCGCCGCCGCCGGACAGAAATGCTGCAATGTCTCTTGCCAGGCGATTTTGGTAGCTCCCAAACTTCGAGACGTGCATTTTCAGCCGACAATCGGGGAGGGTGACGTCAACCTGATTCTTGCCGGCGTAGCGAGCATCGACGCCAATCGGAATTGCGATTTGCTTGTTGCGCTGCGTCAAGGTGACTCCGTCAGCGGAAATGTGACACTGGAACGGCCCCTTGGCAGCGCTACTTGGTTCAGCTTCGACAATAACGTTGAGCACCATGTACGACACCTGTCGAGATCGAACGACCGCGACCACCCAGTCGCGGCAGAAAATTCTCAATTGTCAAACCGCCCGATTCCGCGACTTGGGTGCATCGCTTGGTTCGGATGACGTGTCGGTGGATCTACGCGCTAGTTCGTCGAGCGATACCACGATTTCAGAGAGTTCATGCCACTCATCAGGTAGTCGATTGTGCCAATGTAGGAGAATCCCATTGTTTCCATTTCCAATGTGCATTTCAAACGACGTGCCATCCAGGCAAACCCCGTTCTTGGTGAGTGTAAGTGGAAGTCGAATCTTGGCGATCTGCGATAAAACGGATTCGGCATCGAGCAGTTCAGGATCGAATTGAATGGATTCAAGTGTCGGTACGTATGGGCGAGGATGTTTTAGCCGTTCAATTGCAGTGGAAAATGCCTCCAAATCGTGCGTCATCCGCCAAGTCGTGTGATAGACGCCGAAGTCATCGCCGGTTTGGACAAAATCAATACACCAAGTGTTTGTGAATGATGGCCGGACGAGATATTGGAACAGTGGTGTGTGCTTGGAGCGAGCGATATGGTCACGCTGTCGAAGCAAACGCCATGTCCGCGATCGCAGCTCGGACCATTCCTGTTGTTGAAGCTGCTCCATGGTTAGGAATCCGAACAGGTATTCGACCGCCGAAGTGCG
>CAIUHT010001324.1 GCA_903898975.1 uncultured Planctomycetaceae bacterium | reverse complement strand
GTCGATCTCTGACGCAGAGCTCATTCCGGGAGTCCTTTCCCTGGAGAGCGAACCGAGGGTACGACCGATTGGTCGCTTCGCACGCCAAGTCCCGGGCGAGTCGCGAAGTCAATCGCTGAGCTCGCACGGGACGGTCATCTCACTCACACAGCCTCGATCACAGAGAGGCACACAAATACAGCCTCGAAAGGCCGCAGAAGAGCGGCTCCGCCACTCTTCAAGACGCATCGTCTAGAGCCGCTTGTCGAGAGCCTTGGCGATGTTCGCTTCGGGCTGCAGGCCAACCATCTTGTCGACCACTTCCCCTCCCTTGAACACCAGCAGGGCGGGAATGCTGGCGATTCCGTAGCGGGTCGCCATTTCCTGGTTGTCGTCGATGTTGATCTTGCCCACCTTGATCTTCCCGGCGTAGGTCGTGGCGACGCCATCGATGGCGGGCCCCAGCCGCATGCAGGGACCGCACCACGGAGCCCAGAAATCGACCAGCACCGGATGCTCGCTCTGCAGCACCTCTTGGCTGAAGTTGGCGTCGGTGAAAGTCAGGGTGTGGGGTCCAGCCATGATACGGCCTTTGAGATGTCTCGGAAGTGGTTCAAGTGCTGTCAGACGCACCGATCGGTCGGGCGTCCCGTACTCGCGAAATTATAAAAAACGAGTCCCGCCTGTCAATTCCTGTCCGCCGGGCGATTCATCGCAACCCGAAGCGCACCATAGAGATTCGACTCTGCGCTCGACACGCGCAGAGCCCTTCGACACAATGGACAGCGGTCTGCCGGACGCCATTCTCCGCTCGTCCCGACGGCTCCCCCCTCCCCCGGTTTCCCCGTGGACTCCGCGTTATGTTCCGCCCCGCCCCGACTTGCGAATCGCCCCCCCGGGCCGGGGCCGAACACCCAGTGCCCGGCGCCCGGCGGTCCTGCCCGTGGGGCGGCTTGGCGATCCCGCTCGCCGCGTCCATGGTCGGTGGCGATTCGCTGAGGCTGGCGCGGTGGCTCTGCCTGCTGCTCGCCTGGGGAATGCTCGCGGATGCGAGGCTCCCCGCTCAGACTCGAACCAATCGCCCCACGACCACCGCCAAGCCGGCCCCGCCACGGCTGACCCTGCCCCCTCTCGGGGGCCGAATTCCCCCGCGAGCGATTGCAGGGGGTCAGTGACCTTACCAACGGCTTTGTCGAGTCCGAGCGCGACAGCTACTACGGCCTGCTGGCCCACGCGCGCGACACCCGGCTCGCCGCTCAGCAGCAGGCCGCCCGCACCAATCTCGAAGCAGCCCAGGCCACCTTCCGGGCCGACCCCAAAAACCGCCGCAAGTCTCACCAGCTCTTCTACGACCTGGTGACTCATCCTGACGCCTGGCGCGGGCAACCGGTGACCCTGCGGGGCTACATCCGCGACCTCACACCGATGGAGGCGGGCGAGAATCCTGAAGGGCTTGGAACCCTGTACCAGGCCCATCTCTTCACCGCCGACTCGGCTCAGTTTCCCTATGTCATCGTCTGTTCCCGCATCCCGGAGGGGCTGCCCACTCCGTCGGCCCGGCGACCGACCGACTACATCACCGTGACAGGCTACTTCTACAAGCTCTGGACCTATCGGGCGGGGACCGAGTCGGGACATTGGTCGGCTCCGTTGATCTTGGCCAACCGGCTGGAATGGACCCCGCCCGCCCCCAGTCCGCCCCTGGCGGCGACCTGGTGGTGGCTCGGAGCAGGGCTGTTGGCCGCCGCTGTGCTGGGCTGGCGCGAGATGCAACGCCGCGACCGGGCCGCCCGCCGCCTGTTGCGTGAACTCGAAAGAGGAGATGAGGCCGCCCAAACAGAGGCCGCGTCACGGACCCTCTTCCGGGACCTGGAGAATCGATGACGAATCACTCGCTCACTTCCCCCCCGCCTTCTCCCAGCACTCCGCTGCGACTGGGCGTTCTCATTTCGGGTGGGGGGACCAGCCTGCTCAACCTGGTGGAAGTCATTGGCCGGGGAGAACTGCCGGTTCAGATCGTGCAGGTCATCTCCAGCCGGGCCGATTGCCGGGGTGTTGAACGGGCCCACGCCGCCGGTCTCCCCTGCCAGGCGATCTCACCCCGCGACTATCCCGACAGCGAGGCGTTTTCGACCGCGGTCTTCGCCCCGCTGCGCGAAGCGGGGGTCGAACTGGTGGTGCTGGCGGGCTTCCTGTCGCTGCTCCCCATCCCCCCCGATTTCGCGAACCGGGTGATGAACATTCACCCGTCGCTGATCCCGGCGTTTTGCGGGCCGGGATTCTACGGGCAGCGGGTTCATGAAGCGGTGTTGAAGCGGGGCTGCAAGCTGAGCGGATGCACGGTCCACTTCGCCGACAACGCCTACGACCACGGACCAATCATCGCCCAGCAGGCGGTGGAGGT
The DNA here is from genome assembly GCA_903898975.1 of uncultured Planctomycetaceae bacterium. Classification (GTDB taxonomy): domain Bacteria; phylum Planctomycetota; class Planctomycetia; order Planctomycetales; family Planctomycetaceae; genus UBA10511. The sequence continues at coordinate 4,277 of CAIUHT010001324.1, read as the reverse complement.
GCTGCCCGACGACACCGCGGCCACACTGGCCGCGCGGGTGTTTGTCGCCGAGTGCCAGCTGTATCCGCAGGTCATTCGCTGGTTCGCCGAGGGCCGGCTGCAGATCGAGGGGACGACGGTTCGAGTTCTGCCTCATGGGAACGGGCCTGGCCTGGCACAGGTGGGCGGTTCCTCGGGCGCGTCCCGCTGAGCCAACAACTTCAGGGAGCGGGATGTGGCGCAGCATGTATTCGCCTGGCTGGCCGGTTATGGGCAAGTGGTGATGCCGTGGGCTCCCTACCGGCTGGAGCGGCTGCCCGGCAATGATCGGGCGGTGCTCTGCACCCGCACCGGGGTCTGGGGCTCTTCACGGGTGATTGTCGAGGTCCCGGCCGGCGGGGGACCGCTGACCATTCGCCGCCTGGGCTGGTCGCCATTCCGGCAATACGTCGTCGAGTTGCTCCCCGGCAAGGCGCGGCCGCACCTCCCCAGCCCCCCCGCACAGGGGTGGCAACTGCAGTGCGAACTGTTCGTGACCGCCTGGCCCGAGGGGTTTGCGATGCGCTCGGTCGATAGCTTTCCTCCCCCGTTCGACCTCGAGGGGCCGCGGGACAGCTACCTGTGGATCCAGGGGCCGGTGACCGCGAGCGAACTTCCCCCCCTCGCCGAGATGAAGACGGACGAGCAGGAGGTTGTGGGGCTGCTCGAGGGAAGCCGGGGCCCCATTGCGGAATTTCGCTACGAATTCGATGGTGAGCCGCACCTGATGTTCCAGTCGGTGATCGCGTACGTGGACGACCAGGCGCTGGTGGTGACGGGCCAGTGCCAGCCCGAGGAGCGGGAGCTGACACTGCGGGGAGTTCGCCAGCTGGCCGACAATCTGCAGGCCTGCCCCCCACCAGCCGAAGTCGACACAGCCCCGGCGGGATGACCTCGCCCGGCGGAGCAGACCAGTGTCACCCCCCGACACCCGCCTCCCCGGCAAAGTTCCGCTGTGCCTGGCTGCAGGGGTCGCCGAGCACCACACCGGGAGGAGCTCCCACGCTGAGCGGCACCGCATTGAGCGGCATCACAGGGCGGCAGCCTGGCGGCCAGGCACAGCGATCGCAATCAGATCGTGTGAGCCTTCGCGGACGCGACGCACCTCATGCCTCACGCTGTGTGCGCGAGGTTGAGCGAGTCAGGTTGAAGGCGTCATCCTGTTGGTGACGCGGCGGCTTCGAGGAATTCCACTTTGCGGCCGGACGACGTCGCCTACAGCTGTCCCTGGTAGCTCACAAACGCCTCGACGGCGTAGTACTCGGGCAGGCCCAGCTGGTTGTAGAGCGCGGCGGTTTTCTTGGTTCGCTCTTCGGCCCGCACCCAGAACTCACGCTGATCGGAACCGGGAAACAGCGGGGCGTCTTTCTGCGACTCGTGCCGGAAAATCGCCTGCTTTTTCCGCTCCACAATCTCCGGATTGAGTGGGACCGCCTTCTCGATTTCATGCGGCTCGTATTCGTGCCAGGCGCCGCGATAGAGCCACACTTCGGGCTTCAGTCCCTCGGCAGCCACCACGGTCAACGCCTGCAAAATCGCCTGCGCACACATGCGGTGTGTGCCGTGGGGATCGGAGAGATCCCCCGCCACGTAGATCTGGAAGGGCTTCAACCTCCGCAGCAGTTCGGCGATGATCTGCACATCGGCCGCCCCAATCGGCGCCTTTTCGACCTTGCCGGTCTGGTAGAACGGCAGGTTGAGAAAATGGAGTTTTTCCGGAGGCACCCCGGCTGTCACCGCGGCCCGCGTCGCTTCGGTCTGGCGGATCAGCCCCTTGATCGCCAGCACCTCCGGAGTGTCGGGGGCCCCCGCGTTTTTCGAGGCAATCCCCTCCCGCACCCGCCGATCGAAGTCGGCGGCACCCGGGGTTCCCAGTTCAAAGAGGGCGAGCAGTTCCCGCACGAAATCGACGTGCCGCAGGGCGTCGTAGTCGTGCACGGCGATGTTGCCGCTGGTCTGGTAGGCAATGTGCACATCGTGCCCCTGGTCGGCCAAGGTGATGAGCGTCCCCCCCATCGAGATCACGTCATCGTCAGGGTGCGGGCTGAAGACCAGCACTGTCTGCCGGGTTTCGCCCGCGGGGTGCGTGGAGATCCCGTTCAGCAGCCCGGCGAAGACCCGGTCGCGAATCACACCGACCGGCCCCCGCTGCCGCAGCAGGTCGTGCAGGTGATGTTCAATAAAATCGGACTCCCGCAGTTTCTGCAGCGGTTTGTTCAACTCGCGGGCCAGCCCAATCACCGCCTTCCGTTCCAGCTGGGGGGTCCAGTTCACGCGGCCCACCATCCAGGGCGTCTCAATCGCCGTCAGCCGGCTGGCTGCCGCGATGTCAATCACAAACGTCACCTGCGGGTGATCTTGCAGGTACGTCGCGGGAACTCGTGGCGAGGGATCCTCCTCGACCGTGCGACGCACAATCCCCGCCTTGTGCTCACCCAGGGCCATGATGATGATCTTGCGGGCCGCCAGGATGGTGGAGATACCCATCGTGATCGCCTGCAACGGCACACTCTCGGCGCTGAAGAAGCTGCTGGCGGCGTCGGCCCGGGTCTGCGGGTCGAGAGTCACCATCCGGGTCAGCGAACTCCGCGGGCTCCCCGGCTCATTGAAGCCGATGTGGCCCGTCCGCCCAATCCCCAGCAGCTGGAGCTGAATTCCCCCCAGCTCAGCGATCCGCCGCTCGTACTCTTCGCAGAACGCGTCGACCTGATCGGCGGGGAGATCGCCCCGGGGAATGTGAATGTTCTCTTCGGGAATATTCACATGATCGAAAAAGTTGGCCCGCATCCAGCGGTTGTAACTCTGGATCGACTGCGGGTCGATTGGGTAGTACTCGTCAAGGTTGAAGGTGTGGACACTCGACAGGTCCAAACCTTCCTCGCGATGCAGCCGAATCAGTTCGCGATACACGCCAATCGGCGTCGAGCCGGTGGGCAGACCGAGTACGGTCGGAGTTCCCGCCGAGTTGTTCTCCCGGATCAGCCCTTCCACCACCAGCGCCACGTGGCGATCGACTTCCGACGTGTGCGTGAACAGCAGGGTGGGAATGCGGGTGCCACGGAGATAGTGGCCAGAATGCGAATTGCGGGGGCGGGTGGGGGCGGGGCGGGTGGTACTCATGCCGGCAAGCTTGACTTAAGATACGGATCATCCCGGAACACCCACGGCGAGTCTTCCAGGCAAACGGGGACTGTGTCCCTTCCACCCTAACATACCAGTTGTCTCCTTGGGGAAACAACCTGTCTTATGACCAAAAATTTACCCATGGATCCCTCCCAGCTGCGCGTCCTGGCGATTCATGCCCACCCCGACGACGTCGAGTTCCAATGTGCGGGAACGCTGGCATTGCTGGGGCAGCTCGGTTGTCACCTCACCATCGCCACGATGACCCCGGGAGACTGCGGGAGCGCAGAACTCGACTCGCTGCAGATCGCCGCGATTCGACGGGCCGAGGCGGCCCAGGCCGCCGCCTGCCTGAAGGCCGACTACCTCTGCCTCGAATTCCAGGATCTGCAGATCGACCATGACAGCGCCAGCCGCCGGCGGGTCACCGAGGTCCTCCGGCGGACCCGCCCCGACCTCATCTTCACCGCCCCCCCGGTCGATTACATGTGCGATCACGAAGCCACCAGTCAACTGGTTCGCGACGCCTGCTTCTGCGCACCTATCCCCAACTACTCCACCCGAGCCTGGGACCCCGCCCCACCGCTGCCGCGAATCCCGCACCTCTACTACGTCGATCCGCTCGAAGGAGTTGATCACTTCCATCGCCCCATTCCGCCGCAGCTGGTGGTCGAGACCACCCCGGTCTTCGACCTCAAGCTCAAAATGCTGGCCTGCCATGCCAGCCAGCGCGACTGGTTGCTCAAACAGCACGGGATCGACGAGTATCTCGACAGTTGTCGCAAGTGGAGTGCCGAGCGCGGCCGGCTGATTCAGGCTCCCCACGGCGAAGCGTTCACCCAGCACACCGGGCACCCTTACCCGCGCAGCAATCTGCTCGCCGACCTGCTGGGAACGCGGGTCACCGTGCTGCAACAGCATTCGAACTGAGCCCGTTGTGAGCCCGGCACTAGGGAGCCCGTGCTGCGATCGACGGGATCCCTGCTCCAGGGAAGTGCCAGGCGTCGGACTTCGGGAATTCCATCCGAACATTTCTTGAGGAGAGCGTGATGCCCATGGGAAAGATGTGGTCACTGTCGTTGCTGCTGGGCCTGCTGCTGTGTTTCTGTGGGAACGCGACGACCCCGGCGGCTGAG
>CAIUHT010001323.1 GCA_903898975.1 uncultured Planctomycetaceae bacterium | reverse complement strand
GACCGTTGGCGGGGTGAGTTGGCGGGGCGAGTTGGCGGGGTGACTTGGCGGGGTGACTTGGCGGAGTGACTTGGCGGAGTGGCCTGGCGGAGCGGCGTGGCGGACCGAGGTGGCGGTGCTCTCAGCTGGCGACGCCAATCCCACAAGCGGCTTCCGATGCGATTGTCAGGAGTCGGTGCGGGACTCGACTTTAAAGTCGTGCGTGGCGGTGTCCGTTGGCGGAGTCGAAGTTGGCGGACCGACTTGGCGGACCGAGTTGGCGGACCGAGTTGGCGGACCGAGTTGGCGGAGTTGCCAGGCCTGGTCGCCGGTCCGCATTGGGTGCGGGTTCTTGGCGCGGGACCTTGTTGGGGAGTGGTTGCCGAATTTTTCGGCACGCTACGCCCCCTGCCCGCGGGGTCCGAAATGCGTGGGGCCGATGTCTCGTGGCATACTCTGGCGCTCGAGCTCCGCCCGCTCACCAGCCGACCCATAAGAATTCGTCCCCAATCCGAGACGAATCGCCCCATTCGACGGCAGCCGGGTGCTCAGGACAAAACAGTCCTGAGCGCAGCGCGTTCAGATTGCGGCTGGCGCAGTCGACGGGGTCGCGCGGGAACCATCTCGATCTGGCAACGATCCCGCCAAGCGGTTCGCCTGGGGGCGTTCTCGCCGCCACAACTTGGCGGGGCGCGCAGACGCGCCCTGATCTGCCACCTGGGTCCCGCAACTCCACTCGCCCCTTACAGCAGTTCTTGAATGACTGCCCCGGGCTCGAGCGCGGGGACGGGACGCCCCGCGTGGTTCAGGAAGCTCAGCGATGGGTCGATCCCCAGCACGTGATAAATCGTGTGGTGGATGTCCGCAGGCTGCAACGGGCGGTCTTTCGGCGCCTCTCCCAGGCGGTTCGTCGAGCCCACAATCTGGCCCCCGCGCACTCCGCCTCCCCCCAGCAGGCAGAACATCGCGTTCCCCCAGTGATCCCGCCCCGGTGTCCCCTTGCTCAAGGGGGGGCCGCCGTTGCCTCCGTCGTTCATCCGCGGAGTTCGGCTGAATTCCCCACACAGCACCACCAGCACGTCGTCGTACAACCCCCGCACTGTCAGGTCGTCGAACAACGCCGCCACCGCTCGATCGACCAGCGGCAGGTAGTTTTCCATCCCCGACTTCAGATCCCAGTGATGGTCCCAGCCCCCGAAATGCACCGACACCCAGGTCGAGCCCGCTTCCACCAGCCGCCGCGCCAGCAGACAGCTTTGTCCCCATGTGTGCCGGCCATACCGGTCCCGCAACCGCGGGTCCTCGGTGTTGATGTCAAACGCCCGGCGGGCGTTCTCTCCCGTCACCAGGTCGTACGCCTGCTGCTCGAACCGGTCCATCGCCTGCAGGGTGCCGCGGGTGTCGGTGTCACGCCGCAGCTTGTCAAAATACTTCGTCAGCCCTTGCCGATCTTGCAGGCGGTCGAGCGACAGCCCCTGCGCCATGGCAATGTTCTGCACCTGGAAGTTCGCCCCGTTCGGGTCGCCATCGGTTTCGAACGGGTTGTGCTGCAGGCCGACGTAATTTGCGGCGAAGTAGCCTGGCCGCAGCCCAATGCTCGAGGCATAGGGGACGGCACAGTGGGCGGGCATGCCGGGCTTTCGAGGACCCAGCACCGAGGTCGCCATGGCACCGACGAACGGCGATTTCCCGGGGGTGTCGGCTCCGCTGGCCCCGCCCCGGCCCGTCAGCATGTAGTGCCCGCCCGCAAAGTGGTCGCCGTTGTTGTGATACAGCGAGCGGACGATGGAAAAGCGGTCGGCCCGCTCGGCTTGCAGGGGAAACAGCTCGGTGACGTCAAAGCCCGGGACATTCGTCGGGATGGGCTTCCAGATCCCGCGGTATTCGGGAGGGGCCTCGGGCTTGAGGTCGTACATATCCATGTGCCCGGGACCGCCATCCAGCCAGATCAGGATGACCGAGGTCGATTTGCCCCGATGCCCCAGCGACTGAGATTCGGCCCGGGCCTTCATGATGGACCCGAGCGACGCCGAGCCCATCCCCGCCAGGCCCACCTGGACAAAGTTCCGACGCGACAAACCGTCGCAATACCGACCGCTGGAACCGGCAGAAATCCGCAGCATGGACCACCTCTTGGGCTGGTCACGCCGTCCCTTCGGGATGCCAGAACGAGGGCCCCGGCAAGCTCCCGACAGACGGAGAGTGGACCGATCAGACTTGATTGATTTGTTTATATCTCGGTCGGTCAGGGGGGTCAACCGCAGGGAAACGGGGCGGGAGTGGCACGGAGGCGGGGAACTGGTGGGGAGGGGACGGGGGGGAGAGTGGAGAGTGGAGTGTGGGGAAAGATAGAGGGGAGAGGGCTGCCCGAGGAGTGCGGGCCGGGAGAGTGCGGGCCCGGGTAGGTCGGTCTTTGGGGGGCGCGCGTCAGGCGAGGATTTCGTGGATCACGTGGCCGTGCACGTCGGTCAGGCGGCGGTCGATGCCCGCCGAGCGGAACGTGAGCCGTTCGTGGTCAATCCCCAGCAGGTGGAGAATCGTGGCGTGCAGGTCGTAACAGAAGGTCTGTCCCTCGGCGGTCTCGTAGGCAAGATCGTCGCTGCGCCCGAAGGAGGTTCCCGCGCGAATCCCCGCCCCGGCGAGCCAGGTCACAAAAGTCCCCTTGTTGTGGTCCCGCCCTTCGGAGGCCTGGGCGAAGGGGGTTCGCCCGAATTCTGTCGTCCAGATGACCAGGGTGTCGGCGAGCAGGCCGCGTTGCTTGAGATCGCGAATCAACCCCGCGATCGGCTTGTCGACACTGGTGGCGATGGGGGGGAGTTCCTTGGGAATGCTGCCATGGTTGTCCCAGTTGTCTTTCGCCCCCTGGGGGCCAGACCACACCTGCACAAAGCGGGTGCCCCGTTCAATCAGCCGGCGGGCCAGCAGGCAACGCCGGCCGAAGTCCTCGGTCTCGGGGCGGTCGAGCCCATAGTCGGCGTGGGTCTGCGGGGTTTCCTCGGCCAGTTGAAAGGCGGCTGGAGCGGTCAACTGCATGCGACCGGCGAGTTCGGCCGCGGCGAGCCGGGCTTCGAGACGGGTGTCTTCCGGCCGGGTGTCGGCGTGGCGGCGATTGAACTGGCGGAGCAGCTGGGCGGTCTGGAGATCGGCTTCATCGCGGGCGAATTCGAACCCGGGCTCGGGGAAGAGATCGGGGATGGGGGCGGGTCGCCCGACATCGACCACCGTCCCCTGGTGGCGGGCGGGGAGGAAGGCGGCGCTGAAGTTTCCCTTTTGGTTGTACGGGAGCCCGCGAGGGTCAGGCAGCACCACAAACCGCGGCAGTTCCTGCCGTTCGTCCCCCAGGGCATACGAGATCCAGGCCCCCAGGCAGGGGAACCCGGGCAGGATGAAGCCGGTGTTCATCATGTAGCTGGCCGGACCATGCACGTTGGTCTTGCTGCTCATCGCCATCAGGAACGCGAGGTCATCGACGATGCCGGCCTGGTGGGGAAAGACCGAACTGACCCACTGCCCGCACTGGCCATGCTGCTGGAATTCGAACGGGCTCTTCATGACCGCCCCGGCAGGCGCGGTGAACCCCTCGGGCTTTTCTTTGGGGCCCAGTGCCTGGCCGTGCAGGCGGGCCAGTTCCGGCTTGTAATCGAACGTGTCCATGGGGCTGGCGCCGCCATTCATGAACAACTGAATGACCCGCTGGACCTTTGCGGGAAAGTGCAGGCCTGCCTGTCCGGACGCCGAACCAGAGGGGGCGGCCACCGGGGGCTCTTGCGCCCGCAGCCAGTCGGCGAGCACCACGCTTCCCAGTCCACCCCCCAGGTGGGTCAACCAATCGCGACGCGTGGGCATAAGACCGTCTCGCAGGAATTGGGACTGGGAAGGCTGGGGGGCAGTTGGGCGGAAGCAGGCGTCACGTTGGCCAGTGGGTCGCGCGACGCACCGTGGGGGTTGGCAGGCAGCAGGCGTTCAATCGATGAACAGGAACTCGTTGCTGTTGAACAGCAGGCGAGCGACGGCGGGCAACTGATGCCGGGTGGCCAGCTCGACCAGGGACGCGAGTTCGTCGGGTTGAGGCTCGCGCAGCCAGGTCTGGCGGACCATCCACGCGACCTGTCCGGGGAGGTCGGAGGCGTGCCGTTGCGCCCGGCTGGCCAGGAACCGGGCATGGAACAGCACGAACCGATTGTTCCACAGCACCAGCGACTGCGGGGCCGAAGCCGAGAAACCACGGGTCGGGGCCAGCAGCCCGAGGTCGGGAAAGTCGAGCGCCTCGAACAGGGGATCGGGAATGCCCCGCCAGACGACGCGGTAGATCGCCCGGCGCCCGGCACCGGTCTGGGTCCAGTCGTACTGGCTGTAATCGAGGATGGGGGTCAACTGGGCACCGGGCCGACTCGAGAAGCGGGCGATGCCTGGCCCACCCATCTGGTTGTCGAGCGTGCCCGTCGCGGCGAGCACGGCATCGTGGAACCCTTCGGCATCGACCCGGTGCCGGGGCATGTGGGTGAGCAGGCGGTTCTGAGGATCAAGTTCGCGGGCCGAGGGGGTGGGCCGGGAACTGCGGGCGTAGGCCTGCGAGAGCACAATCTGTCGATGCAGCGCCTTCCAGCCCCCCTCACCCCGGGACGAGAGATCGCGCACTTCGCAGGCCAGCCACTCGAGCAGGGCCGGGTGACTGGGAGGGCCACCCATGCGGCCAAAGTCGTTGGGAGTGTCGACCAGCCCGGTTCCAAAGTGATAGTGCCAGAGCCGATTGGCGAGGCTGCGCCAGGTGAGGGGATGGTCGGGGCTGGCCAGCCATTCGGCGAGGGCCCGCCGTCGGGCCGACTCGGGCGCTTCAGCGGGGATGTCGAACCGGGCGGGCAGAACGGTGATGGCTCCCAGGGCCCCGGGCCCGACCAGTTCTCGCGGGGCCTCGAGGTTGCCGCGATG
>CAIUHT010001322.1 GCA_903898975.1 uncultured Planctomycetaceae bacterium | reverse complement strand
TTCACGGTTCTTACGTCGGGACGGACCACACCGCGCCCGGGGCTGGTTGTCGATCCAGCACACCAGTCGAGCCCACCAATCCAACGCAGCGGCCAGAGGCATGCGGGAGGGACATTTTGCAGGGGCGACGATCAGCGGCAACGGTTTGAGCGGTCGGTCAGGGGAGGCGACCGATGGCGTCGGCCAGCGCCTGGCGGACCGCAGCCGGGTCGGCCCCTTTCACCGTCTTCATCACCTGCCCTACCAGCGGGCCAATTGCCCCCTGTTTCCCTCCGCGGAAGTCGGTCACGATCTTTGGATTCCGCGCCAGCACGTCGGCGATCGCCGTGTCGATGGCACCCTGGTCGGTCACCAGCGCCAGTCCCCGCTCGGCAATCAGTTGATCAATGTGGCTCGCCGCAACGACCGCCGGGTGCTGATGTTCGGCCAACAGTGCGGCGAAGACCTCGCGGGCACTCTTGATGGTGATCTGCTTGGCGGTGATCCGTCCCAGCAGGTTTCCCAGCACGGAGGCCCGCAGGGGGAACTGACCGATCTCAAGATTCCGCTCGTTGAGTTCGCGGAGCACATCCTGGGTCACCCAGTTGCTCGCCTGCTTGCCATCGCCACAGAGTTGGGCCACCTCTTCGTAATAGTCGGCCAAGGCCCGCCCCTGCCCCACGATGACGCTCGCGTCGTAGTCGGACAGCTGGAAGGCGGCGGCCAACCGGCGGCGTCGATCGGCGGGAAACTCGCACAGGCTGGCACGCACCTCGTCGAGAAACTCCGGCGCTACCACCACGGGAATCAGGTCGGGGTCGGGGAAGTAACGGTAGTCGGCCGCCTCTTCCTTGCCCCGCTGGGCGAAGGTGACCCCCCGCGCCGCGTCAAACCCCCGCGTCTCCTTGGCGACATCGCCCAGCTTCTGTCCCGTCTTCCGCCACTGCTCAAGCTGCCGCTGCTCTTCGTACACCAACGCCAGTTCGACATTCCGGAAGCTGTTCAGGTTCTTCACCTCGACAATTGGCGTCGCGATCTTGTGCCCGTCGTCAGTGTGGATGTGCAGATTCACGTTCGCATCGCACCGCAGGCTCCCTTCCTGCATGTTGCAGTCCGAGACCTCGAGGTACGTCAGCAGCAGGCGCAGTTCTTCGAGGTACCGGCGGGCCTCGGCGGGCGACCGCAGGTCGGGTTGCGACACGATTTCGACCAGCGGGGTGCCCGCCCGGTTGAGATCGACCCGGCTGTCAGCTCCGTGCCCCGTTTCATCGTGCGAATTCTTGCCCGCATCTTCCTCCAGGTGGGCCCGGATGATGCCGACCCGTCGGGCTGGCTGCGACTCTTTCTCGCTCTCGATCGCCTCGAGATCGACGAACCCGTCCTGGCTGAACGGCAGGTCGTACTGGCTGATCTGATACCCCTTGGGCAGGTCGGGGTAGTAGTACTGCTTGCGGTCCCACTTGGTGTAGGGCGAGATCGAGCAGTTGAGCGCCAGGGCTGTCTTGACCGCCAGTCGAAACGCCTCGCGATTCAGCACGGGCAGGCTGCCAGGCAGGCCCAGGCAGACCGGGCAGGTCTGAACGTTGGGCTGGTCGGGGTTAAACGCCGTGGTACACCCGCAGAACGCCTTGGTGCGGGTCTGCAGCTGCACGTGAACTTCCAGGCCGATGATTGTGGTGGTGTGCATGGTGCCGGGGAATGGGCTCGGACGGACTGGATAGAGAGAGCACGAGACAAGAGCGCGGGGGGAACGCCAGCGGGGCCACTATCCGCGCCGCAGCGGGGGGAGCCGGGTGTGCCAATCGGTCGCCCGTTCGTGCATCCGCGCGGCTCGCAGCAGTCGCTCTTCCTCGAAGGGGGGGGCCAGCAACTGCAGGCCCAGCGGAAGCCCCAGGCTGTGGAATCCCGCCGGGATCGAGATTCCCGGGATCCCCGCCAGGTTGGCACTGATCGTGTAGATGTCTGAGAGGTACATCGCCAGCGGGTCGTTGATCAGTTCGCCCAGTTTGAAGGCGGGGGTCGGATTGACCGGCGTGGCGATCAGGTCGACCTGCTGGAACGCGGCGTCGAAGTCTCCCCGGATCAGCCGCCGCACCTTCAGCGCCGTCAGGTAATAGGCGTCGTAATAGCCCGCCGACAGGGCATACGTCCCCAGCATGATCCGCCGCTTCACTTCGGCCCCGAACCCCTCTCCCCGGCTTGACGAGTACATGTCGACCAGGCCATCAAACTGGCTGGCGCGGTGGCCGTAGTGCACACCGTCGTAGCGGGCCAGATTGCTCGAGGCTTCCGAGGGGGCGACGATGTAGTAGACCGCCACGGCGTACTTCTGATGCGGCAGCGAAATCTCGTGGACGGTCGCCCCCAGCGAGCGATAGACGTCGATCGCACTCCGCACACCCTGCTCGACCTCGGGGTCGAGTCCCGCGCCGAAGTGCTCCCGGGCAATGCCAATCTTGAGCCCTGCCAGCGGTTGCTCAAGCGTGGTCGTGTAGCGGGGGACGTCGCAGGGAACCGATGTGGAATCGCGGGGATCGTGCCCGGCGATCGCCTCAAGCAGTGCCGCTGTTCCCGCGACGTCGGTCGACATGGGGCCGATCTGATCGAGCGAACTGGCGTAGGCCACCAGTCCGTACCGCGAGACCCGCCCGTAGGTGGGCTTCAGCCCCACAATCCCGCACAGACCGGCAGGCTGCCGGATCGAGCCCCCCGTGTCACTCCCCAGGGCCAGCGGGGTCATGCGGGCCGCGACCGCCGCTGCCGAGCCACCGCTCGAACCCCCGGGGGTCCGTTGCAGATCCCAGGGGTTGGCGGTTTTCTGGTACGACGAATTCTCGGTGGACGAGCCCATCGCGAACTCGTCCATGTTGACCTTGCCCACCAGCACCGCGTCGGCGGTGGATGCCAAGCTCGATGCGGGGGAGCGGCTCGGCCCGCTCGCCGGGGTGCCGTTGGCCCTGAAGGACGTGCTGACCATGCGCGGGGTGCCGACCACCTGCGGTTCGCGCATCCTGCAGGG